>CAXRGK010000119.1:0-22498 GCA_964230145.1 Burkholderiaceae bacterium
GAGGGATGCAGTCGATGAAGCTTTGGCGCTGCATCAGCTTGTCAAACAGCTTGTGCAGGTTGGGGTGGGCCGAGCGCCAGTCGATTTGCGGGAAACGGAACTCGAGATAGCCCAGCGCGCAGCCCACGGCGATGTCCGACAGGCTCATGTGGATGCCAGAGCAAAACGGCTTGTCGCCCAGGCCCTGGGCCATGGCTTCCAGTGCACGTTCGATCTTGGTCAGCTGGCGATCGATCCACGCCTGGCTGCGTTCGCTGTCAGTGCGGCCGGCCCAGATGGCCTCCATGCGCGCGAGCAGAGCGGCGTCCATCACGCCGTCGGCCAGGGCTTCCCAGGTTTTGACTTCGGCGCGTTCGCGCCCGCCCGTCGGAATCAGCTTGCCCACGGGCGAGAGCGTGTCCAGGTATTCCACGATCACGCGCGAGTCGAACACCGCCTCGTGGCCTTCCATGATCATGCAGGGCACCTTGCCCAGCGGGTTGGATTCGTGGATGCGCGTGTTGGCAGACCAGACGTCCTCGGTGACAAATTGGTAATCCAGCTTCTTTTCAGCCAGCACGATGCGGACCTTGCAGACGTAGGGGCTGGTGAGTGAACCGATGAGTTTCATGGGGGGACTGGAAAAAACTGCAGGCGCCGATTTTAGGGGGAACCCTCAGGCGTTCTCGGGGTTCATCGGTGGGGGGTGGATCGAAAACATCGGGTAAACCCGCCCCGCCTACAATCGGGGGATGAACTTCAGCCCGATTTCCGCCCTCTCGCCGCTGGATGGCCGTTACGCCAGCAAACTCAACGCCCTGCGCCCTCTGGTCAGTGAGCTGGGTTACATGCACCGCCGCGTGCAGGTCGAAATCGCCTGGTTCATCGCCCTGTCGGACGCCGGTTTTGACGAGTTCAAGCCGCTTTCCCCCGGCGCCCGCGCTTACCTTACCGGCTTGGTGAAAAACTTCAGCGAGGCCGACGGCGTGGCCATCAAGGAATTCGAGAAGACCACCAACCACGACGTCAAAGCCGTCGAATACTGGATCAAATCCAAATTCAAGGACCGCCCCGAGCTGGAGAAGGTGGCCGAGTTCGTGCACTTCGCCTGCACCAGCGAAGACATCAACAACACCAGCCACGCCCTGCAGATCAAGCACGCCCGTGCCGAGGTCATGCTGCCCGGCCTGGACGGCATCATCGCCAAGCTGCGCGAGATGGCCCACCAGTTTGCCGAGGTGCCCATGCTCAGCCGCACGCACGGCCAGACCGCCAGCCCCACCACCGTGGGCAAGGAGCTGGCCAACGTGGTCGTGCGCTTGTCGGGCTGCCGCGACAAGATCGCCCAAGTGAAACTCATGGGCAAGATGAACGGCGCCGTGGGCAACTACAACGCCCACCTGTCGGCTTGGCCCGACTTCGACTGGGAAGCCTTTGCCCGCAAAGTGGTCGAAACACCCGAGCTGGGCGAAACCGCCAGCAGCGACTGGGGTCTGGGCCTGACCTTCCAGCCCTTCAGCATCCAGATCGAGCCGCACGACTACATGGCCGAACTGTTTGACGCCACGGCCCGCGCCAACACCATCCTGATCGACCTGGCGCGCGACATCTGGGGTTATGTGAGCCTGGGCTACTTCAAGCAAAAGCTCAAGGCCGGCGAGATCGGGTCCAGCACCATGCCGCACAAGGTCAACCCGATCGACTTCGAGAACGCCGAAGGCAATCTGGGCCTGGCCAATGCCGTGCTCAAGCACCTGAGCGAAAAACTGCCCGTCAGCCGCTGGCAGCGTGACCTGACCGACTCGACCGTGCTGCGCAACATCGGCGTGGGCCTGGGCTACACCGCGCTGGCTTATGCCTCGCTCATGACCGGCCTGAACAAGCTCGAACTCAACGAAGAAGCGCTGGCCGCCGACCTGGATGCGTCGTGGGAAGTGCTGGCCGAGCCGATCCAGACCGTGATGCGCCGCTACGGTGTGCAGGGCGCCTACGAAAAGCTCAAGGAAGTCACGCGCGGCAAGACCGTGACCGCGGCCGACCTGCACAAGTTGATTGCCAGCCTGGAGATCCCGCAGGCCGACAAGGACCGCCTGCTGGCCATGACGCCTGCCACCTACGTGGGCAAGGCCGCCGAGCTGGCGCGCCGCGTCTGATCCACCCTCCGCAAGAGGCCGCCCCTGTGGCCAAATCCGCAACCGCCTTCGCGCGCAGGGGCGCGCTCCCACAGAGCCTGGTGCCTGATCCCTGTAGGAGGCCGCCCCTGCGGCCGAATCTGCCAACCGCAGTCGCGCGCAGGGGCGCGCTCCTACAAAGAACCTATGGCCCTCAAGTCCACCATCTACAAGGCGAATCTCTCGATCGCCGACATCGACCACGGCTACTACGCCGACCATGCGCTGACCCTGGCCCGCCACCCCAGCGAGACCGACGAGCGCATGATGATCCGCCTGCTGGCGCTGGCCCTCAATGCCCACGAGCTGCAGGACACCTGCGGCGGTGACGGCACGCTGGCTTTTGGCGCCGGCCTGTCCGACCCGGACGATCCGGACCTCTGGCTCAAGGACTTCACGGGGCAGACGCGCTTGTGGGTCGAAGTGGGTCAGCCTGAAGACAAACCCCTGACCAAAGCCTGCCAGAAGGCCGATGCCGTGCGGCTGTACTGTTTCAGCCATTCCGCCGACGTCTGGTGGAAAGGCATTGAAGGCAAACTCACCCGGCTGGACAAGCTGCAGGTCTGGCGTGTGCCCACCGAGGCCTCTCAGGAACTGGCCCGCATGGCCGAGCGCAGCATGCAGCTGCAGGCCACCGTACAGGACGGTGCCGTGACGCTCAGTGGCGACACGGGCAGCGTGCACATCGAGTTGACACGCTGGCGCTGAAAGCCCGATGCTTCGGGGCCGAGCCCGCCATGAAAACCGCCAACCACCGACTCTGGAGCCGCTACCTCGGCATCGCCGCGCCTTACTGGCGCTCCGAAGAAAAATGGCAGGCCCGCGGTTTTCTGGCCCTTCTGGCGGCGCTGTTGTTGGTGCAGACCGGTTTTGCGGTGCTGATCAACCAGGAAACCGGCGAGTTCATGTCGGCGCTGGCGGCCGGTGACAGCCAGCGCTTCTGGTCGGCCGTGCGTTGGTGCGTGCTGTGGGTGTGTGGCGCGGTGCCGACCTACGCGCTGTATTACTTTGTGCGTGACCGACTGGGTAACCACTGGCGGCGCTGGCTCACCTACCGCTTTCTGGGCCGCTATTTCAGCCACCAGAAGTTCTACGATCTCAACGCCCATGTCTCGATCGACAACCCCGACCAGCGGATCGCCGAAGACATCAACACCTTCACCCAGAAGTCGCTGTTTTTCGGCCTGATCCTGATGGGTTCGCTGATCCAGCTGACCGCCTTCAGCCGGGTGCTGTGGTCGATCTCGCACGAGCTGGTCTACTTTCTGGTGCTGTACGCCACCGTGGGCACGCTCACCACCCTGTGGGTGTTCGGCAAGCCGATGACCTTGCTGAATTTTCGGCAGCTGCGGCGCGAGGCCGATCTGCGTTTCAGCCTGATCCGGGTGCGTGAAAACGCCGAATCGATTGCCCTGTACCAGGGCGAGGCGCAAGAGCTGCAGCAGGTCAAGCACCGCTTTGTCAGCGCCTTCGACAACTTCAACCAGCTGATCAACCGGCAGTTCTTCCTCAATCTGTTCCAGTACGCCTACAGCATGCTCACGCTGGTGCTGCCCAGCGCCATCATCGCCTCGCATGTGCTGTCGGGCGAGATGGAGGTGGGGCGTGCGGTACAGGCGGCAGGGGCGTTCACCGCGGTGCTGGCGGCCATCTCTTTGGTGGTGGACAACTTTGAAAGCCTGACGCGTTTTGCCGCTGGCGTGGATCGGCTCGATGCGTTCTTCCAGACCCTGCAGGCGCCACCACGCCGTCCCAAAACCGACATCCCGGCCGAAACCGTCGAAGGCGCCGATGAACTTCGGCTGGAAGACCTCACGGTGCAGACGCCCGCACCGGCGCGCCAACTTTTGCGGCATCTGTCGCTGGTGGTGGAGCCGGGTGAGGGCTTGTTGATTGTCGGACCCAGCGGTGTGGGCAAGAGCGCCTTGCTGCGCACCATCACCGGTTTGTGGCCCTCGGGTGGTGGACGCATCCTGCATCCGGCGGCGCAGCACATGCTGTTTTTGCCCCAGCAGCCCTACATGATGCTGGGCGGCAGTCTGCGAAACCAGCTGCTTTACCCCCACCTCGATCGCCGCATCGACGATGCGCGCATGCTGGAGGTGCTCGAGCAGGTCAACCTGCCGGACCTGGCCGAACGTCTGGGCGGGCTGAACAACGAGCAGGACTGGGACAGAACCTTGTCCATGGGTGAGCAGCAGCGGCTGGCTTTTGCCCGGCTGTTGCTGACAGCGCCGCGTTTTGCCTTTCTGGACGAAGCCACCAGCGCGCTGGACCTGGGCAACGAGGCCCGGTTGTACCGTCAGCTGATGGCCACCCGGACCACGCCCATCAGCGTCGGTCACCGGGCCAGCATCCTCAAATACCACGCCTGGGTGCTCGAACTCCAGGGCGAGGGCCGCTGGCAGCTCATGGCGGCGCAGGACTACCGTTTCCGCGATCAGGAGTCGTCCTGACCGACCAGGCGCTGCCCATCGAGGCGGTCATGACACAGGCGATCGCCAGCCATTGCTGCGCGCTCAGGGCTTCTGACAACATGATCCAGGCCGCAACCGCGCCCACCGCCGGCTCCAGGCTCAGCAGGATGCTGAAACTGCGCTTGGGCAGGTGTTTGAGGGCGTACATCTCCAGCGCGTAGGGCAAGGCGCTCGACAGCGCCGCCACCACCAGCCCCGGCCACAGCCATTCCAGGCGCAGCAGCCCCGGGCCCGACGACGCCAGGCCGACCGGCACCACCACCAGCGCCGCGGCCAGCATGCCCATGGGGGTGGCATCGCGTCCATAACGGCGTGCCACATGCTGCCCCACGACGATGTACAGCGCCCAGCAGACGCCGGCCGCCAGCGCAAAGCCCATGCCGGCCAGGTCCAGTGCGCTTGCGCTTTGCAGGCCTTGCCAGGGCAGGATCAGTCCCAGACCCGCAGCAGCCAGAGCGACCCACAGCAAATCCAGGGCGCGGTGCGAGGTCCACAGTGCCACCGCCAACGGTCCGGTGAATTCGATGGCGATGGCCAGGCCCAGAGGAATACGGCCGATGGCCAGATAAAACAGCAGGTTCATGGTGCCCAAGGTCACGCCATACAGCGCCAGCGGCGGCAGATCGCTGACGGACCAGCGCCGACGCCATGGCCGCAGCACCAGAATCAGCAGCCAGGCGGCCAGGCCAATGCGGTAGGCCGAAATGCCTGTGGCCCCCATTTGTGCAAACAGACTCTTGGCAAAGGAGGTGCCCACGCACAGGGACACCAGCGAGCCCATCAGGGCGGCCACGGGACGGACGGGAAAGCTCAAACGCGCACTCGGCAGGGGTTGTGGGGGGCAAAGCCTGCCCCGCTCAGGGGCATGGGCGGGGCCATGATAGCGCCGCATACAATCCTTGGTTGGTCTGCGCTGGCGGCTTTGGCCGTGCAGGGCAGCGTTCTTTTTGACGATTTCCGTGGAGACTCCATGTTCATTTCTTCCGCTTTTGCCCAAACCGCTCCTGCCGCTGCCGCCGGTGGCGACATGCAGTCCACCCTGATGAGCATGCTGCCGCTGCTGCTGATGTTTGCAGTGCTGTACTTCGTCATGATCCGCCCCCAGATGAAAAAGCAGAAAGAGCACCGCGCCATGGTCGACGCCCTGGCCAAGGGCGACGAGATCGTGACCGCTGGCGGCCTGCTGGGCAAGGTCAGCAAGATCGGTGACGCCTACATCGGCGTCGAACTGGCTTCTGGCGTGGAAGTGCAGATGCAGCGCCAGGCCGTGGTGCAGGTCCTGCCCAAAGGCACCCTCAAGTAATCACAGTCGGCAGCTGCACGTCCGGCGCCGGATGTGCAGCCTGCCCTCCTCAGTTCGCGGCCCAGGCCGACGCTCAACGCCCCATTCATCATGAACCGTTATCCGGTCTGGAAGTACGCGATCATCGTGATCGCGCTGCTCCTGGGTGCCCTCTACACCCTCCCCAATTTCTTCGGCGAAGCGCCGGCCGTGCAGGTGTCTTCAGGCAAGGCCACGGTCAAGGTCGATATTGCCACCCTGGGCAAGGTGGAAGACGCGCTCAAGGCGGCCCAACTCGCGCCGCAGGTGCTGGCGCTTGAAGGCAACTCGGTGCGTGCCCGCTTTGACAACACCGACAACCAGCTCAAGGCCAAGGACGCGATCCAGAAGGCCCTGATCCCGGACCCGGCCGATCCGCCCTATGTGGTGGCGCTGAACCTGGTCTCGCGCACACCGGCCTGGCTCGCTTCACTGCACGCCGCGCCCATGTACCTCGGTCTGGACCTGCGCGGTGGCGTGCACTTCATGTTGCAGGTCGACATGCAGGCCGCGCTGACCCAGCGCGTGGAGTCGCTGGCCGGTGACATCCGCAGCCTGCTGCGCGAAAAAGAGGTGCGCCACGGCGGCATCGCCCGCAATGGCCAGAGCCTGGAGCTGCGCCTGCGCGACGCCCAGCAACTCGCCGGCGCCAAAAACGTGCTGGCCAGCCAGTTCCCGGATCTGCTGGTCAATGAAGCGGCCGAAGGCAGCGAATACCGATTGACCCTGACCATGAAGCCCGAAGCCGCCCGCAAGGTGCAGGAGCAGGCGCTCAAGCAGAACATCACCACCCTGCACAACCGGATCAACGAACTCGGTGTGGCCGAACCGGTGATCCAGCAGCAGGGCCTGGAGCGCATCGTGGTGCAGTTGCCCGGTGTGCAGGACACCGCCAAGGCCAAGGACATCCTGGGCCGCACCGCCACGCTGGAAGTGCGCATGGTGGACGAAAGCACCGAAGCGCGCAGCGCCGAGCTGGGCCAGGGCGCCGTGCCCTTTGGCACCGAGCGCTACCTGGACCGCGATGGTCGTCCCCTCATCGTCAAGAAGCAGGTGGTGCTGACCGGTGACAACCTGACCGACGCCCAGCCCGGCTTTGACAGCCAGACGCAGGAGCCGGTGGTCAACCTGACGCTGGACGCCAAGGGTGCCCGCATCTTCAAGGACGTGACCCGCGAAAACGTCGGCAAGCGCATGGCCATCATCCTGTTCGAAAAGGGCAAAGGCGAGGTTGTGACCGCGCCGGTGATCCGCACCGAAATTGGTGGTGGCCGCGTGCAGATTTCCGGCCGCATGACCACGGTGGAAGCCAACGACACTGCGCTGCTGCTGCGCGCTGGCTCGCTGGCCGCGCCGATGGAAATCATCGAAGAACGCACCATCGGCCCCAGCCTGGGCGCCGAGAACATCGCCAAGGGCTTCAACAGCGTGACCTGGGGCTTCCTGGCCATCGTCGCTTTCATGTGCGTGTACTACGCCATGTTTGGTGTGTTCTCCAGCCTGGCGCTGGCCGTCAACCTGCTGCTGCTGGTGGCCTTGCTGTCCATGCTGCAAGCCACCTTGACGCTGCCCGGCATGGCCGCCATGGCCCTCGCCCTGGGCATGGCGATCGACTCCAACGTGCTGATCAACGAGCGCGTGCGTGAAGAGCTGCGCAACGGCGCCAGCCCGCAGTCGGCCATCCACGCCGGTTTTGACCGCGCCTGGGCGACGATTCTGGACTCCAACATCACCACCCTGATCGCCGGTGTCGCCCTGCTCGCCTTTGGTTCGGGCCCGGTGCGGGGTTTTGCGGTGGTGCACTGCCTGGGCATCCTGACCAGCATGTTCTCGGCCGTGTTCTTCTCGCGCGGCCTGGTCAACCTCTGGTACGGCAGCAAGAAGAAACTCAAGAGCGTGTCGATCGGCACCGTCTGGCGTCCCGAGGGCGGTTCTGCGGTGAAAGCCGATTAAGGAGAGCGAGCGATGGAGTTTTTCAAGATCAAAAAAGACATCCCGTTCATGAAGCACGCGTTGGTCTTCAACGCGATTTCCTTCCTGACCTTCGCGCTGGCGGTGTTCTTCCTGTTCACCAAAGGCCTGCACCTGTCGGTCGAGTTCACCGGCGGCACGCTGATGGAAGTCAGCTACAGCCAGCCGGCCGACCTGAACAAGGTGCGCAGCACCGTGGCCGGACTGGGCTTTGCCGAAACGCAGGTGCAGAACTTCGGCACCGCGCGCGACGTGATGATCCGCCTGCCTGCCCAGAAGGGCGTGAGCTCGGCCCAGCAAAGCGAGAAGGTGATGGCGGCCCTCAAAGCCGACGCGCCGGATGTGACGCTGCGCCGCACCGAATTCGTGGGCCCGCAGGTGGGCGACGAACTGATGGAAGACGGCCTCAAGGCCCTGGCCTTTGTGGTGGCGGGCATCATGCTTTACTTGGCCATCCGCTTCGAATGGAAGTTCGCTGTCTCGGCCATCATCGCCAACCTGCACGATGTGATCATCATCCTGGGCTTCTTTGCCTTCTTCCAGTGGGAATTCTCATTGGCGGTGCTGGCGGCGGTGCTCGCGGTGCTGGGCTACTCGGTCAACGAATCGGTGGTGATCTTCGACCGCATCCGCGAGAACTTCCGGCGCTTTCGCAAGATGAACACGGTCGAGATCATCGACAACGCCATCACTTCCACCATCAGCCGCACCATCATCACCCACGGCTCCACGCAGATCATGGTGCTGTCCATGCTGCTGTTCGGCGGCGAAACGCTGCACTACTTCGCCATGGCGCTGACGATTGGCATCTGCTTTGGCATCTACTCCTCGGTGTTCGTGGCCGCGGCCATTGCCATGTGGCTGGGTGTGACCCGTGAAGACCTGATCAAGCCGGTCAAGAAGGACGGCGACCCGTCCGACGAGAACCACGGCGCGGTGGTCTGATACCCGCCAGAATCAACAAGAGGCCCTGCGGGGCCTCTTGTTGTTTGGGGGGCTCAGTCGTCGTAATGAAAGCGGCAGGCCACCACCAGAATGGCCGCCTCATCGGCTTCGTACACCAGACGGTGGGTCTCGTCGATGCGGCGTGACCAGAAACCCGACAGGTTGCCGACCAAGGGTTCTGGCTTACCTATGCCGTTGAACGGATCGCGTTGCACGGACTGCAGCAGGGTGTTGATGCGTTTGAGCGTTTTGCGGTCCTGACCTTGCCACCAGACGTAAGCGTCCCAGGCGTCGGGCGTGAAATGGATTTCCCTCATGGCTCCAGCAGTTCACGCCGTTTGGCCTTGCCGGCTTTGGCCTGGGCCACCGACTTCATCAGGTGTCGGGCGTTCGCCGGGCTGGAAAGCAGGTACAGCGTTTCCTGCATGCTCGAATACGCCGCCTCGGACAGGATCACGGCATTGCCACCTTCTCTGCGGTGGATGAGCGTGGGGGCCTGGTCTTCGATCACCTTGTCCATGACGGACTTCAGCGAATTGCGGGCGTCGGTGTAGCTGATGACTTGCATGGCGCTTGAGCGGATGGGATTTATGTACAGCGAATTGTACAGGTTGAGGGTGTTTTCTGCCATGCCTCACCCTCGCACCAGCCTTTGAAACAACCCGCCCGGCAGCCGCTGCACCTCTCCTTGTAACTCCAGATCCAGCAGTTCGGCTTGCAGGTGTGCGGTGTCCAGGCCGCTGCGGGCCTGCAGGGCGTCCAGCCCGACCGGGTCGTGGCCGAGCAGGGTCAGCAGGCCATGTTCGGGCGTGGGGGTGTCGTGCGGCGGGGTGTCGAGGGCCAGCGGCACCTGCGCAAACGGGTCGGGCACGCGCAGTTCTTCGAGTACGTCCTGCACCGACTCGACCAGCTTGGCCCCTTGGCGGATGAGTGCGTGGCAGCCCCGGCTTTGGGGGGAATGGATGGAGCCGGGGATGGCAAAAACCTCGCGGCCCTGTTCCAGCGCCTGTCGGGCGGTGATGAGCGAGCCCGACTCGAGTGCCGCCTCGACCACCAGCGTGCCTTGGCTCAGGCCTGAAATGATGCGGTTGCGGCGCGGAAAGTTCTCTGGGCGTGGCGGGGTGCCCAGCGGGTATTCGGACAGGATCAGGCCATGCTGCGCGATGCGGTGGGCCAGTGGCAGGTGCTGTCGGGGGTAGACCCGGTCCAGTCCGGTGCCGACCACGGCGATGGTGGCGCACTGGCCGGCAGCGGCGCCGTCCAGCGCGCCCTCGTGTGCGGCGCCATCCACGCCCAGCGCCAGACCCGAGACGATGGTCAGGCCAGTCTGCGTCAGGTGTTGTGCAAAGGCCCGGGCGTTGAGCCGCCCCTGCGGTGTCGGGTTGCGGCTGCCGACGATGGCCAGTGCCTGGCTGCTGCGCAGGTGCCGCAACTGCGCGGTGCAGCCCATGGCGTAGAGCAGGCAGGGCGGGTCTTCGGTCTGCAACAGCGGGGCCGGGTAGTCCTCGTCGCCCAGCGTGACGATGGCGCGGTGGGCGGGATCGTTTTGCAACCAGGCCCAGGTCGCTTGCACCAGTGTGGCCAGGTCTTCGGGTTCGGTGGCCATGGCTTGCGCCACCCGTTGGCCCACCACGGCGGCCCACGCCGAGGGCGGTTGCCGATGGATGGCTTGGGGCGGCCCGAAGGCCGCGAGCAGCTTGCGCGCCGTTTCCGGGCCAACGCCCGGGGTCTGCAGCAGGCGCAGCCAGGCGCCCAGTTCCTCACGCTCCATCAGCATGGTCTCCTCCCTTTGGTCCTTTTGTGGTCGGACTCTGCGGTCCATTCTGGGCGAAAGCGGAGGTGACGGCAAGGACTTCGCAGGCCTGCGAAAATACAGCCTATGGCCTTGCTTCCCATCCTCCGATACCCCGATCCGCGCCTGCACAAAGTGGCCCAGCCCGTGCAGGCTTTTGACGCGCGCCTGCAACAAACCATCGACGACATGTTCGAGACCATGTACGAGGCCAAGGGCATCGGTCTGGCCGCCACGCAGGTCGATGTGCACCAGCGCCTGATCGTGATCGACGTGTCCGAGGAGCGTGACCAGCCGCTGGTGCTGATCAACCCCGAAATCACCTGGTCCAGCCCCGAGCGCGTCAAGGGCGACGAAGGCTGCCTGTCGGTGCCCGGCATCTACGACGGCGTGGAGCGCGCCACGGCCGTCAAGGTCAAGGCGCTGGACCGCGAGGGCAAGGAACAAACCCTCGAAGCCGATGGCCTGCTGGCCGTCTGCATCCAGCACGAGATGGACCACCTGATGGGCAAGGTGTTTGTCGAATACCTCTCGCCCCTCAAGCAGGGCCGCATCAAGACCAAGCTGGCGAAGGCCCTGCGCGACGAGCGCTGAGGCAAGCCCATGCGTCTGGTTTTTGCGGGCACCCCCGAATTCGCGCGCGAAGCCATGGCGGCTTTGCATGCCGCCGGCCACGAGATCGTCCTGGTCCTGACCCAGCCCGACCGCCCGGCTGGCCGCGGCATGAAGCTGCAGGCTTCGCCCGTCAAGCAGTGGGCACAGGACCACGGCGTGCCTGTGGCGCAGCCGCGCAGCCTGCGCCTGGACGGCAAATATCCTGATGAAGCCGCTGCCGCCCGCGAGGCGCTGTTGGCGGCAAATCCCGAATGCATGGTGGTGGCCGCTTACGGCCTGATCCTGCCGCAGTGGACCCTCGATCTGCCGCCGCGGGGTTGCCTGAACATCCACGCCTCCATCCTGCCGCGCTGGCGCGGCGCCGCGCCCATCCACCGCGCCATCGAGGCGGGTGATCCTGAGACCGGCATCACCATCATGCAGATGGACGCGGGGCTGGACACCGGCGACATGCTGCTGGTGCGCACTCTGGCGATCGCGCCTGATGCCACCACCGCCATCTTGCACGACCAGCTCGCTGCCCTGGGTGGCGAGTGCATCGTGCAGGCGCTCGCCAATCCTGACGCCCTCACGCGCACGCCGCAGCCTACCGAGGGCATCACCTACGCCCACAAGATCGAGAAAGCCGAAGCCGCGCTCGACTGGACCCTGAGCGCCGAGGTGCTGGCCCGCCGCATCCGTGCCTTCGACCCTTTCCCCGGCATGACGGTGCCGCTCACGCACAACGGCGCTACCGAAACCCTCAAGCTTTGGGCGGCCACCGCCGAGCCGCGGTCGCAGCCTGCAGCCCCTGGCACGGTGGTCAGCGCCGATGCCAGTGGCGTGCGTGTGGCCTGCGGCGCGGGTCAGCTGTGCCTGACGCAGCTGCAGCGCCCCGGCGGCAAGCGCCTGAATGCCGCTGACTTTTTGCGCGGCTGCCCCTTGCAGCCAGGCCAAAGCCTGAAAGCGGCCTGATGTTTTTCCTGCCCCACCTCTATCGCCATCCGGCCTTCCGTGAGGGCATGCGCGATGTGTCCCCGCAGTCGCCGGGCATTGCCGCCTGGGGCCTGATGACCGGGGTGGCCATGGTCAAGTCCGGCATGAGCGTGTTCGAAGCCGTGGCCATGACGCTCACGGTGTTTGCCGGCAGCTCGCAGCTGGCGGCCATTCCGCTGATTGTTGCGGGTGCGCCGGCCTGGGTGATTCTGGCCACAGGCTTTTGCGTGAACCTGCGCTTTGTGGTGTTCAGCCTGCACCTGCGGCCGTTTCTGATGCACCTGCCGCTGTGGCAGCGGCTGGTGCACGGTTACATGACGGCCGACATCAGCTACGTGCTGTTCACCCGCAAATACCACCAGCCCGGCCACACCCCGGCAGAAAAGCTGGAGCAGGAAGCCTATCTGGCGGGCAATGATTTCCTCAACTGGCTCAGCTGGATGGGTGCCAGCCTGATTGGAATTGCACTGGCCAACATGATCCCGACCGCCTGGGGCCTGGGCTTTGCCGGCATCCTGTGCCTGCTGGGGGTGCAGTGCTCTCTGGCCAGCTCGCGCATGCGCATCCTGTCGGCAGCGGTTGCCGGGGCGGCGGCCGTGGCGGCTTACGCCCTGCCGCTCAAGCTCAACATCGTGTTCGCAATCGCGGTGGCCGTGATCCTGTGCCTGACGGTCGAGCGTCTGCGCCCACAAGGGAAAACCGCATGAACGGCACCGATTTGTGGACCCTGGCGGTCATCGCAGGCCTGGCGGGCGTGACCGTGCTCACCCGCAGCTTTTTCTTCATGTCCGACAAGCCCTGGCACCTGCCTGCCTGGGCGCAGCGTGGCCTGCAATACGCCCCGATTGCGGCCTTGTCGGCCGTGGTGATTCCCGAGATCGTCATGTCGCAAGGACAGCTGATCGGCACCTGGCAGGACGCACGGCTGTTTGCTGCCGCCGCCGGTACTGCCGTTTACTTTCGCAGCAAAAATGTGCTGCTGACCATTGTGCTGGGCATGGCGGTTTACCTGCCGCTGCATCTGGGGCTGGGCTGGTAGTTCGCTGCAGGAGCGCGCCCCTACAGGGGGAGCAGCGTTTGTGCCTCGGCCGCGGCCCGCGCCTGCTGGCGGTCTTCGGCGGCGCGCTCGGCGTATTTGTTGAAGCGCCAGGAGGTGCCTTCGAGCGTGATGCGGCGCCAGACGGCGCGTTTCTCGCCAGCGCTCATCTCGGTCCACAGCTGAACCTCTTCAAACGTGCGACCGCAGCCTTTGCAGGATTCATCGCCCTGGCTGGTGGAGCAGATGGCGATGCACGGCGTGTCGGGCGTGGTGGCATACCAGTCCTGAAAGGCCTCAGCCGCTTCGCGGGGCAGCGTGAACTCGTCGGCCAGATCCTGCTTGTGGAACACCATCAGCGCATACACCTCCGCCAGCGCGCGCAGCTCGCGCGGCAGCGTTACCCCGTCAGGCGAGGGGTTCTTGGCACGCCAATGGTTGATGGCGGCTTCGATGTCGGTGATGTGGATTCCGGCCATGGTGTGTGTTGCAGGACGGCGATCATAGCCGTTGCCGGCTGTGGATATCCCCGGCTGGCATGAGGATTTGAGGTCCGGGTTGTAATCGCTTCCTGAAGGGGAGTAGCTCCCTCTGGCAGGCACTGACCTGTCATCGGCACGCCGTCAAGTCGAAGCCCGCAAGGTTTCCGGTATGTCGGGCCCGGCATCTCCCGGGCCGAGCAAGACCTTCGACGAATGCCTGTTGGGCTTTGTCGGGGGTTTGCATCCAGCGCTTGCGCTGGGGCGCTTGTCCGGACGAAAGCCTCACGGGTCTGAAAAACTTTCCGGAGAAACCCGTTCATGGAATTCCTGTCTGCTTCCTGGTGGTCTGCCCTGCTGGCCATCATCCTGATTGACCTGGTGCTGGCTGGCGACAACGCCATCGTGATTGCTCTTGCTGCCCGCAACCTGCCCTCCGACCTGCAGAAAAAAGCCATCGTCTGGGGCACGGTGGGCGCCATTGCCGTGCGCAGCGTCATGACGCTGTGCGTGGTCTGGCTGTTGCAGATCCCCGGCCTGATGCTGGTGGGGGGTCTGGGCCTGCTGTGGATCGCCTACCGACTGATTGCCGACACCGGCGAGGGCGATGAGCACGGGCCGGCCGCTTCCACGTTCTGGGGTGCCATGAAAACCATCATCGTGGCCGACGCGCTGATGGGGGTGGACAACGTGTTGGGCGTGGCCGGCGCCGCCCATGGCTCCTGGGATCTGGTGATCATTGGTTTGCTGGTGAGCGTGCCCATCGTCGTGTTCGGCAGCTCGGTGGTGCTCAAGCTGGTCGAACGCTTCCCCATCATCATCCAGGCAGGTGCCGCCGTGCTGGCTTTCACCGCAGCCAAGATGATTGTGGGTGAGCCCCTGCTCGACCCGGTGTTTGATGTGCCCTCGATGGCATGGCTGCACTGGCTGACCTACGGTGTGGCGGTGGTGGGGGTGCTGGCCCTGGGTGCCTGGACCAGCCGGCGCCATCCGTCCTCGGCCGCCTGAACGGGGCGGCTCAACGCTCTTTCTGCATCTCGCGCAGCTGCTCCTGAATTTGCCGGACCCGGGTGTCCACGATCGAGGCCTCGATGTGGTCCCCGGCCTGCAGCCTGCCCAGCCGCGCCACATCCTGCGCGGCGCGAAAACGGTCGAGGGCGCCTTGCAGGTCCATTCGGGCCAGTTGGGCCTCACCCTCGGCCCGCAGCGAGCCGAGTTTCTGCCCTTGCCCGGCCAGCAGCGTGGCCAACAGGTTCCAGGCCTGGGCATCGTGCGGGTTGCCTTGCACTTGCTGGCGCAGCTGCTGCACCACGGTGTTGGTGGCCGGATGGGTGGGCAGGTGGGCCAAGGATTGGGCCGTGGCCACCAGTTCTGGGCGTGGCCAGCGGGGGGTCATGGAGGACGGTTGCAGGGCCTGCACCACCTGGGGGTATTCGCCCCGTGCGGCCTGCAGTTCGGCCCCCAGCAGACGGCTCAGGCGTGCCGCTGCGGTGTTCCGGGTCGTCAGCGATTGCAGGTTTTGCCACTGTTGGCGTGCCGCTTCCGGTTCGCGCAGCAGCTGATGGGCCAGAGTGGCCGCATACAGGGCGCCGGCCTTTTGCGCAGAGGTGGCTTGGGCTGGCAGGTTCACCGGCAGTTGTGTCCAGGCGCGCAGGCTGTCGACCTGTGACTGTGACAACACCCGTGCCCGTGCAGAAACCATGGCCTGTTCCATGTCCTGCAGACCGCCTGTGATGGCCACGCCCAGGGGCAGCCGGCTTTGCATGTCGGCGATGCGCTCGGTGGTGAGCGGGTGGCTGCGCAGGTAGGGGTAGCTGCCGTTGTCGTTGACGCCAGCGGCCTGCTGCAGCTTGCCGAACATGGTCACGAAACCACGCGGGTCGTAGCCGGCTTCGGACAGCACACCAAAGCCGATGCGGTCTGCCTCGCGCTCCATGTCGCGTGAATAGCTCAGCTGCGACTGGATCGCAGCCGCTTGCCCTCCGACCACCAGGGCTTGCGTGGCCTGCGGGTTCTTGCTTGCGGCCAAAGCACCCAGAATCAGTGAGCCGATCACCCAGGGCGTCATGCGTCCCTGGGCCTCCATCTGCCGCGCGATATGGCGCTGTGTCACGTGGCTGAGTTCGTGCGCCAGCACCGAGGCCAGTTCGTCGCGCGAGGTGACCACCGCGATCAGGCCCAGGTGCACGCCCAGGTAGCCACCGGGCAGGGCGAAGGCGTTGACCGAGCGGTCCTTGCCCAGCAGGATGCGCCAGGCAAATCGCTCGCGCAGTTCGGGGGAGAGCTCGCCGCGGCTTGCGGCCGCATCCACCAGCGGTGTCCAGAGCTTGTGGATGTATTCGTCCAGCACCGCGTCTTCCAGATAATCCGGGTCGCGGTAGAGCTCGCGAATGATGCGGTCACCCAACTGGCGCTCGGCCGCCACCGAAATGGCTTCGCCTTCGCCCAGCGCGGGCAAGGCGCTGCGCTGTGGCCAGGCCGGGCCCATGCACAGGCTCCAGGCCAGCACGGTCAGGCCCAGGCGGGACGGCCAACGGGGGGAGCGCAAAGGGATGGTGTGCGGGGCTTTCAAGGTCTGGACAGGTCGGGCGGTCAGGGGATTGAACGTATCATGCGCCATTGTCGTCAACCTTCTGTAAATCCTTTGTCTGGCCGGTTTTATGAGCGCGAACAACTCCCCCCTGACCCACTTTGATGCCCAAGGCCAGGCCCACATGGTGGATGTGGGCGCCAAGGCCAACACGCATCGGGTGGCCGTCGCCACCGGCCGCATCCGCATGCAGGCGGACACCTTGGCCTTGATCCAGTCGGGTACCGCCAAAAAGGGCGATGTGCTGGGCATTGCGCGCCTGGCCGGCATCATGGGCGCCAAGAAAACCAGCGACCTGATCCCGCTGTGCCACCCGATCGCGCTCACGCGCGTGGCGGTGGAGTTCGAGGTGCTTCCTGAAGCGTCCGAGGTGGTCTGCACCGCCACCGCAGAAAACGTCGGTCAGACCGGCGTGGAGATGGAAGCGCTGACCGCCGTGCAGGTGGCTCTGCTCACCATTTACGACATGTGCAAGGCCGCCGACCGCGGCATGGTCATCACCGATGTGAAGCTGCTGGAAAAGCACGGCGGCAAAAGCGGCCGCTGGGTGGCGGGCGCCTGAGTCCTGGCGGATCGTGCGCCCAGCCCCTGCGGGCATGAACTCACCGGCGCGATCAGTGGCCCTTGCGGCAGCTCAGCAGTGCGTAAAGCAAGATGGCGCCAAACGTGGCGGTGCCGATGCCGCCCAGCGCGAAGGGACCGAACTTGAGGGTGACGTCACCGGTGCCCAGCACCAGCGTGACGGCGGCCACGATCAGGTTCTTGTTCTCCGAGAAGTCGACCTTGTTGTCCACCCAGATTTTGGCGCCGGCCACGGCAATCAGGCCGAACACCACAATCGACACACCGCCCATCACCGGCAGCGGGATGGCCTGGATCAGCGCGCCGAACTTGGGCGAGAAGCCCAGCAGCACGGCCATCAGCGCGGCCACCAGGAAGATCGCGGTGGAGTAGATGCGGGTGGCGGCCATCACACCGATGTTTTCGGCATACGTCGTCACGCCGGTGCCGCCACCAGCGCCGCTGACCATGGTGGCCACACCGTCGCCAATGAAGGCACGGCCCATGTAGGTGTCCAGGTTTTTGCCGGTCATGGCGGTCACGGCCTTGATGTGCCCCAGGTTTTCGGCCACCAGGATGATGGCCACCGGTGCAATCAGCAGCATGGCGCGGCCGTCGAACACCGGCGCGGCCAGCGTGGGCAGGCCAAACCAGGCGGCGCTCATCACGCCCGAGAGGTCCAGCGGCTTGCCCAGGCCCAGGCCGTTGGTGAGCACCGCGTAAATCACGCTGGCCACGATCAGGCCCACCAGGATCAGCAGCCGCTGCACCATGCCGCGCGAATACACGGCCACCAGACCGACGCTCACAAAAGTGACCAGCTGCATCCAGGCGTCAAAGTCGCCAGCGGCCATGTTCTTGACCGGCACGCCCGCCAGGTTCAGGCCGATCACGGCGACCACCGCGCCGGTGACCACTGGCGGCATCAGCCGCTCGATCCAGCCGGTGCCGATCAGCTGCACCACCACGCCGATCAGGGTGTAGAGCGCGCCGCAGGCGATGATGCCGCCCAGCGCCACGCCGATGTTGGCGTTCGGCCCCTTGCCTGCATAGGCCGTGGCCGCGATCACCACGCCGATGAAAGCAAAGCTCGAACCCAGGTAGCTGGGCACCTTGCCGCCGGTGATGAGAAAGAAGATCAGCGTGCCGATGCCGCTCATCAGGATGGCAACGTTCGGGTCAAAACCCATGAGGATGGGGGCCAGCACGGTGGCGCCGAACATGGCGATCACGTGCTGCACGCCCATGGCGGCGGTGTGCGGCCAGGGCAGGCGCTCGTCGGGGGCGATGGTGCCGCCTTGCTGCAGCACCTGCGGGCTCTGCTGCTTCCATTCGAACATCGACATGGGCTTCTCCTTGAAATGTTTGTGGCCGCGATGCTAGCGCAGTCTTCTGGCGAGCCAGCCACCTGGGCGACGCGGGCACAATCCGGCCTTTGAAGGCACAAAGCCATTTGCATACAAGGAACCGACCATGACCACCCTCGACCCCGCCGCACGCGCCCAGGTGCACCTGATCGACCACCCGCTGGTGCAGCACAAGCTCACCCTCATGCGCAAGAAAGACGCCAGCACCAGCAGTTTCCGGCGCCTGCTCAATGAACTGGCCAGCCTGATGATTTACGAGGTCTGCCGCGACATGCCGCTGCAGGACGTGCAGATCGAGACCCCGCTGGAGACCATGACCGGCCGCGTGATCGATGGCAAGAAGCTGGTGTTCGCCAGCATCCTGCGCGCAGGCAACGGCATTCTGGATGGCGTGCTGTCGGTGGTGCCGGGTGCGCGCGTGGGCCACATCGGCCTGTACCGCGACCCGCAGACGCTGCAGGCGGTGGAGTACTACTTCAAGATGCCCAAGGCCATGAATGAACGCGACGTGATCGTGGTCGACCCGATGCTGGCAACCGGCAACTCTGCGGCCGCCGCGATTGCCCGCCTCAAGCAGTGCCAGCCGCGTTCGATCAAGTTTTTGTGCCTGCTGACCTGCCCCGAAGGCATCCACACCCTGCACCGCGAGCACCCCGACGTGCCGATTTACACCGCCGCCATCGACCGCGAACTCAACGACCACGGCTACATCCTGCCGGGTCTGGGGGATGCGGGGGACCGGATTTTCGGGACGCAGTGAAGCCAGCGTCGACCGCGTCGGCTGCTCAGTCAGCGGACTGGCCGTACACCGCCTGCTTCTGTGCCTGGTGCGCATCGGCCAGACGGTCCTGACCGAGCAGGCGGGCACTGTCGATGACTTTGTCGATGACCCGTGGCTCAGGGGAGTAATGCAAGGCCTGCAGGCTGGCGTTCAGCAGATCGTGGGCATTGACCGTGGTGACCGGGGTTGAGGTGACTTCGGCAAAGCGAACGGCGTGGCCAAAGAACCAGGTTCGGCGCGCTGCACCCCAGGGGTCGTCCTGCCAGAGGGTTGAACGCAGCACGGGGGGCAGATAGATCTGCCGCACGCGCTGGTAGTCCCACGCGATGAGCGCGATCAGACACAGGCTTCCTGTGCCCAGGGCTTGCAGGCCAGAGCGCAGGCGCGCCATTGCGGTGTGGCCTGTTGGCCAGAGCAGCACGATGGACCAGAGCAGCGCCAGTTGAAAGGGGCTGTACCACAGCGGGTATTCGAGCAGGCTGTGCAGGACGATCATGGCCAGCACGCTCCAGGCCAGACTGTCGTGGAGCTGTGTCAGGCGCCACGGCCGTGCACGCAGGACGATGGCCAGTGTGCCCAAGCAGACGGCAAGCGCCAGCGGTACGCCGAACGCAAAGGCCAGGTGCAATGGCAGGTTGTGCGCATTACCCAGAATGTCGCAAAAACGCGTGCCGGGGTAGTTGGCCATGTAATGCGCGTACTTGAGTTCGTTCCAGCCCCAGCCTGTCCAGGGTTTCTGGCCGATCAGGTGCAGCACATTGCCCCACAGCACGCCACGAGAACCGCAGCCCCCGAGCGCGCCCATCCGGGCCATGGCGTTGTCAACCCCGATGCCGCGCCAGCTCGCCAGCGCGTGTGGCAGGGACAGGCTGGCCAGCAGATACGCCCCCAGGGCCCACAGCAGCAAGGGCCATGACCAGACAGGGCGGCGTGGCTGCGATGCCATCTGCCACAGTCCCGCCAGCGCAGGCAGGATCAACCACTGCAACAAGCCAGTGCGCGAGCCGGTGGCGGCATTGCCTGCTGCCAGCAGGGCCAGCATCCAGGCGGCCTGCCCGGATCGCAAACCCTGGCGTTGCCACCACAGCACCGCCACAGTGCCCAGGCTGGTCAAGGTGGCCAGCTGGTTGCGCTGGCGCAAATTGCCCACGGCATCCCCCAGGTAAGCCGGCACATGCACCCAGCCGCCGAGATGGGCGGCCTCGCCAAAGTACTGGAGCAATCCCATGGCGCTGCCGATCAGCGCGGCGATGGTCCAGGCTTGTGCCAGTTCAAGGCCCGAGGGCAGTCGTTTGACTGCGAGCAAAGTCGCCAGCGAGCCCCAGCCGATGAGCAATGGTACGGTGTTGGACTGCGGACCTGGCGCCCATGGGTGCACCCAGGGCAGCACGAGAAGAGCAATGACAAGCCAGCTCGGCATCTGGCGGCTGCTCGTGTGGGCGAAGGGGTGGCGCAGCATCAAAACAAAACGCAGCCGGGGGGCTGCGTCTGGATGGGGGTGTTCAGGATCACGATGCCTTGCATGAAGCGGGCAGGTACTTGGCGGGCAAGGGGTTGCTGCTGGCCGGTCCACAACGCCAGCCGCTGATCGGCTTGCCACCATCGGCGCTGCCATTGACGGCCGTCTCGCCACTTTGCAGGGGCGTCAGTGCGATCGCATTGGCGGAGGCGCTGGTACCGCCGCGGAGGGCTTCGTGGTTGCCGGTGACGGTGATGACCCCGTTGCCATCGACAGCGATGGCGCTGACGTATTTGGACGTCTGGTTTTCGCAGGCCTTGGGCAGGGTCGCCGAGATGTCGGCGCCAGAAGCGGAGCTGATGGCCTCGGTCACAGCGGTCTTGCAGCCGTTGGCCGCCAGCAGCATTTCAGACACCTTGGCGCGGATTGTGTAGTCCTGGTAGGCCGGCAGTGCCAGCGCACCCAGAATGCCAATGACCGCGATCACGACCATCAGTTCGATCAGTGTCAGACCGCGTTGCAGATTTTTTTGCATGTCATCCTCCCTTGGATGTGTGGTTATGGGACAGCCATGGTACGCCACGGCTTGTCCCTCACCAAGGGGTGCTTATACGGCGGTTTCGGCCTGCTTGCGGCCCAGCACCTTGCCGATCACCAGCACCAGCAACGCGCCGGCGATGCCCAGGCCGTAGTTCCAGGCTTTGTCCTGCGGGATGAAGCTGACCAGGCCCGGGTCGGTGTGGACCATGGTGCCGGCGATCCAGCCCAGCAGCATGCCGCCCAGCGTGATGATCAGCGGGAAGCGGTCCATCAGCTTGAGCACCAGCTGGCTGCCCCAGACGATGATCGGGATGCTGACCAGCAGGCCGAAGATCACCAGAGGCATCTGGTGGGCTTCACCAGCGCCTTGGGCAGCGCCGGCAATGGCGATCACGTTGTCAATCGACATGACCAGGTCGGCCACGATCACGGTCTTGACGGCTCCCCAGAGCTTGTCGCTCGCCTGGATGTTGCCGTGCTCGTCTTCATCCTCGGGCACCAGCAGCTTGACACCGATCCACACCAGCAAGGCGCCGCCCACCAGCTTGAGGTAGGGGATGGACAGCAGCGTCAGGGCAAAAGCGATCAGGACCACGCGCAGCACGATGGCACCGGCCGTGCCCCACAAAATGCCCTTGGTGCGCATGGCCGGGGGCAGCTGGCGGCAGGCCAGAGCGATCACCACAGCGTTGTCGCCACCAAGCAAGATGTCGATCAGGATGATCTGGCCCACGGCAACCCAGAAATGGGCGGTCAGAAATTCTTCCACGTTGTTCCTCGTCATGCCTGCAGTCAGGCTGCAGGCTCAGGTTGTCTGAAAAAAGGCAAAGCCGGATTGTCCCGCAGGACATCCGGCTTGCATATTGTGGCAAACCACACCGCCCCTGAGGGCGGCGAGCAGTTTACTTGAGCTGCGCCTTGAGCAGCTTGCCCAGTTCGGAGGGGTTGCGCGTGACCACGAAACCGCACTCTTCCATGATGGCCAGCTTGGCATCGGCCGTGTCGGCACCTCCGGAGATCAGGGCACCGGCGTGGCCCATGCGCTTGCCCGGAGGGGCGGTCACGCCAGCGATGAAGCCGACCACCGGCTTCTTCATGTTGGCCTTGCACCACTGGGCGGCTTCGGCTTCGTCCGGGCCACCGATTTCACCGATCATGATCACGGCGTCGGTGTCCGGATCGTCGTTGAAGGCCTTCATCACGTCGATGTGCTTGAGGCCGTTGATCGGGTCGCCGCCGATGCCCACAGCGCTGGACTGGCCCAGGCCGACTTCGGTCAGCATGGCCACGGCTTCATAGGTCAGCGTGCCCGAACGGGACACGACGCCGATGCGGCCTTTGCGGTGGATGTGACCGGGCATGATGCCGATCTTGATCTCGTCGGGCGTGATCAGGCCGGGGCAGTTGGGGCCCAGCAGCAGGGTTTTCTTGCCGCCGGC
>CAXRGK010000120.1:0-7099 GCA_964230145.1 Burkholderiaceae bacterium
AAAGGTGCGGCGCTGCTTGCGCAGGATATCGATGGTCTTGTCAATGGCGGCGTCACTGACTTCGGCCGTCACTTTTTCCAGCTCGACGGTGGACAGGTCGGCCAGCTTGACATCGGGGTAGACCTCGAAGATGGCGTCAAAGGTCAGCTCGCCTTCGGGGGCGCCTTCCTTTTCGGTGATTCGGGGCTGGCCGGCCACGCGCACCTTGGCTTCGTTGGCGGCCTGGGCGAAGGCTTCACCGACCTTGTCGTTGAGCACTTCGTACTGCACGGAGTAGCCATAACGCTGGGCCACCACGTTCATCGGCACCTTGCCGGGACGGAAGCCGTCCATCTTGACGGTGCGGGCCAGCTTCTTGAGGCGGGCATCGACTTCGGTCTGGATGGTGGTCACGGGCAGGGTCAGCGTGATCTTGCGCTCGAGCTTTTCCAGGGTTTCAACAGTCACGGTCATGGTGTTCTCACAGAGTTAAAGGGTCGCAGGCCCAAAGGCTTGCGTCTGGTGCGCGGGGGGGGACTCGAACCCCCACACCATTGCTGGCGTCAGGACCTAAACCTGGTGCGTCTACCAATTTCGCCACCCGCGCGGGTCCAAACAAAACGGGCGGACAGGTTGTTTGCCTGACCACCCGCGTGAAATCGGTCAATTTTCTATTTTAGCCGGTCCGAAACAGTCTCTCGGCCATCCCCGCACTTTGCAGGCGGCAGCCCGAATGGGTTTTCGCACCCAGGGGCGCGCTCCTACGCCTGGGCCATGCCGGGCCGGGGCACCCGGAACCAGGCCGCATACATGGCCGGCAAGGCCAGCAGGGTCAGCGCCGTGGCCACGATCAGGCCGCCCATGATGGCGACCGCCATCGGGCCCCAGAACACGCTGCGCGAGAGCGGAATCATGGCCAGCACGGCCGCCGCTGCCGTCAGCACGATGGGGCGCAGGCGGCGCACAGCTGATTCGACAATCGCCTGCCAGGCGGGCATGCCGCTGGCTCGGTCCTGCTCGATCTGGTCGATCAGGATCACCGAGTTGCGCTGAATCATGCCCATCAGGGCGATGACGCCAAGCAGGGCAACGAAGCCGAATGGCCGGCCCAAGGTCAGCAAGGCCGCTGCCACCCCGGCCATGCCCAGCGGACCGGTCAGGAACACCAGCATTGAGCGACTGAAACTCTGCAACTGCAGCATCAGCAGGGTGAAGGTGATGAACAGCATCAGTGGCACGCCAGCAGAGATCGAGGCGGAACCCTTGGAGCTTTCCTCCACAGCACCCGCCACCTCGATGCGGTAGTCGCCCTGTCCCTGCGCGGCCCAGGCGGCTTCGAGCTTTTTGAGCACTGGCAGCAGCTCGGCGGTCACCGTGGCCCCCTGCAGGCCCTCCACGATGTCAGACTGCACCGTGACCGCGTACTGGCGGCCCTCGCGCCACATCACGCCGGGCTCCCAGCCCAGCACCGGGCTGGCGATCTGCAGCAACGGCACCGACTTGCCCGAAGCGGTCGGCACATAGACCTGCGCCAGATCGGTCAGGGCGTCGCGTTCGCTTTGCGGCTGGCGCAGCACGATCTCGATCAGTTTGTCGCCTTCGCGGTACTGGCCCACGGGCGTACCCAGCAGCAGCGTGCGCGAGGCCTGGGCAATCGCCTGGCTGCTCACGCCCAAGGCGCGTGCCTTGGCCTGATCGACCTCAAGGCGAACGGTTTTGACCGATTCGTTCCAGTTGTCGTTCACGCCGCGCGTGTGGGTGTTACCACGCATGACGGCCTTGACCTCATCGGCACGCGTGCGCAGCACCTGCGGGTCGGCGCCCACCACCCGGAACTGCACCGGGTACGGCACCGGCGGACCGTTGGGCAGCAGCTTGACGCGGCCGCGCACCTCCGGAAACTCCTGCGCCAGCAAGGCGGGCAGCTTCACACGAAGGGCCTCGCGGACCTGGAGGTCTTGCGGCACCACGATGAGCTGGGACACATTGGTCTGCGGAAACACCTGATCGAGCGGCAGGTAAAAGCGCGGCACGCCCGAGCCCACCCACGTCGTGACCGAGCGGACGCCTTCCACCTGTGCCAGCCGCTGTTCCACGCGGCGGACCACTTCTTCGCTGGCCTCAAACGGCGAGCCCTCGGGCAGCCACAGGTCGACCAGAATTTCAGGTCGACTCGAATCCGGGAAGAACTGCTGCTGCACTTTGCCCATGCCCACCAGACCCAGCACGAACAAGGCGATGGTGATGGCAATCGTTTTCCAGCGGTGCGTCACACACCAGGTCACCCAGGCGCGAAAGTGCTGGTAGAACGGCGTTTCGAACAGCTCGGCGCGCTCATGGTCTTGCGGCGCGTGCTGCTGCTCCAGATAGGCAGGCCGGCGCAGCAGCCATGCCCCCAGGTACGGCACGAAATACACCGAGGCCACCCAGCTCACCAGCAGCGCAATCACCGTCACGGCAAAGATGGCAAAGGTGTATTCGCCCACGGTGGACTTGGCGATGCCGATCGGCAAAAAGCCCGCCGCCGTGATCAGCGTCCCTGTGAGCATGGGCATGGCCGTGAGTTCGTAGGCGAAGGTGGCCGCGCGGAACTTGTCGTAGCCCTCCTCCATCTTGCGCACCATCATCTCCACCGCAATGATCGCGTCGTCCACCAGCAGGCCCAGCGCGATGATCAGCGAGCCGAGCGAAATTTTGTGCAGACCGATGCCGAAGTAATGCATGGCCAGAAAGGTCACGGCCAGCACCAGCGGGATGGTGATGCCCACCACCAGGCCCGGGCGCACATCCAGCACCCAGCGGCGCCAGAACTGCCAAAGCGGCGCCTGCGTGTGCGGGCGCCTGTGCAGGCCCAGCGACAAAAAGCTGACGGCCAGCACGATCACCACCGCCTCGATCAACACCTTCACAAACTCGCCCACCGACTGCGAGACCGCACGCGGCTGGTCCTGCACCTGACGCAAGGTCAGGCCGGCCGGCAAGGTGGCTTCGACCTGCGCCGCTGCCTGCTGGAGCGACTGGCCCAGCGCAATGATGTCGCCGCCCTTGGCCATGCTGACGCCCAGCGCGATCACTTCCTGCCCGTCGTGGCGAACCTTGACAGACGGCGGGTCCACATAGCCGCGCCGCACCTCGGCGATGTCACCGAGCCGCAGCTGCGCGCCCGAGGCGCCGCGGATGGGCATGGCGCGCAAGTCGTCGAGCGCCTGGAACTGTCCAGCCACACGAACCTGCACCACATCCTGCGGCGAACGCACCGTGCCGGCCGATTCCACCGCGTTTTGCTGACCGAGCTGCGCCAGCACCGACCCCATGTCCAACCCCATCTGGGCCAGCTTGCGGTGCGAAACCTCGATGAAGACCTTTTCGTCCTGCACCCCAAAGAGTTCGACCTTGGCCACATCCTTCACACGCAGCAGAAGCTGGCGCACGTTGTCGGCTTCGCGCTTGAGCTCTGCCGGGCTGTAACCCTCGCCACTGAGGGCGTAAATCACACCGTACACATCGCCAAACTCGTCGTTGAAAAACGGCCCCACCACGCCTTGCGGCAGGGTGGCGCGGATGTCACCCACCTTTTTGCGTACGGTGTACCAGACCTGCTGCACATCGCCGGGCGGCGAGTTGTCCTTGAGCTGGAAGATGATCAGCGACTCGCCCGGCTTGGAGTAGCTGCGGATCTTGTCTGCGTAAGGCACTTCCTGCAGCGTGCGCTCGACCTTGTCGGTCACCTGCTCGGCCACCTGCTGCGCGGTGGCGCCCGGCCATGCCGTGCGCACCACCATCGCGCGGAAGGTGAACGGCGGGTCCTCGTCCTGACCCAGCTGGAAGTAGGCGGCCACGCCCAGCACCATCAGCGCCACCATCAAGTAGCGGGTCAGCGCCGGGTGTTCGAGCGCCCAGCGCGAGAGGTTGAATTGGCCCTTTTTGCTCATGCGAACCTCACTTCGCTTCGCCAGCGGGCTTGTACAAAGTGACCTTCTGGCCCGGCGAGAGCACATGCACGCCGGCCACAACCACCTTCTGACCCGGCTTCAGGCCCGAGGCGATCACCACCTGCTGCGCCTGCACCGGCCCCAGCGTGACTTTTTGTGGCTGCACCGTCATGTTGGCTTCGTCCAGCACCCATACCGCCGTACCCTCGCCTTCCTGACGCAGCGCCGTGGTGGGCAAGGTCATGGCCTGCACCGTGGCTGCCCGCTGCGGCGCTTGCACATTGACCGTGGCGCCCAGCGGCAGGCGCTCGGACGCATCCAGCGCCAGCTTGACGGCAAAGGTGCGCGTGACCGGGTCGGCACTGGCTCCTACTTCGCGCACGCGGCCTTTGAGCAGCTCAGTGCTGCCCGTCAGCTGCGCCAGCATCGGCATGCCCACCCTGAAAGCCTGCACCGCCTGCTCCGGCACGTTGAACACCGCATCACGCGGACCGTCGTGCGCCAGACGCAGCACCGGCTGGCCGGCGGCCAGCACCTGCCCGACTTCGGCTTCCAGCGCCGTCACCACGCCCGCGGTCGTGGCCTGCAAACGGGCATAACCCACCTGATTGGCCTGCACCTGCGACTGAGAGCGCGCCTGCACCAGCGTGGCTTCGGCCGCCTTGAGGCTGGCTTCGCGGCGCTCCAGTTCAGCGCCGCTGATGAAACCCTGCGCCCTCAGGCTTTCGTAGCGTTTGTAATCGGCCAGCGCCACATCGCGCTGGGTTTGGGCGGCCACCTGCTGCGCCTGCGCGGCCTGCGCCGACAGCTGGTAATCCTGCGCATCGATGGCCGCCAGCAACTGAGCTGCCGACACGCGCTGGCCGGCATCGACCGCCCGATGCGTCAGCTTTCCGCCCACACGAAAGCCCAGACGCGATTCGACTCGGGCGCGCACCTCACCGGCATAAACCGCATCGGTCTGCCACCCTTGCGCCCCCACCGTGATGACCTTCACGGCGCGCACCGGTTCGGGCGGGGCCTCCTCGCGGGAACAAGCGCTCAAAGTGGCCAGCACCACACTCAAGGCCAGATAAACAGATACTTTGGAATGCTTGGACATGGCCGCCACCGCAGGAAATTAGTTAATGACTGACTGGTTAGTAATTCTAAACCAGCCCACCCGCCTGTCAAGCGACAATTCCCCGCATGCGCCAGCCTGCCCTGAACATCCATCAACTCCTGCAAGGGGTTTCACGCTCATTCGGGCTGTCCATCCGGCTTTTGCCAGCCGGGCTGCGCGAGCCGATGGGCCTGGCCTATCTGCTCGCACGCGCCACCGACACGGTGGCCGACACCACCACCCAGACTGCAGCACGGCGGCTGGCCCTGCTGGACAGCCTGCAGCACGCCATCGACACCCCGCAAGACCAACCTCAGCTGGTGCAGGCTCTGCAAGCCTTTGCCCGGCAAGTCCCCGACGCGCATGAAAAAGCCCTGCTCGAACGGGGCCAGGCCTGCCTGGATGCGCTGCAGCGGCAACCCGAAGCCGACCAGGTCGTGATCCGTCAGGTGCTGGCCGCGATCATCGAAGGCCAGCGCTGGGACCTGCGCATGCTCGACGACCCGCAACGCGGTGTACAAACCAGCGCCGAGGTCGACCGCTACACTTGGCAGGTGGCTGGCAGCGTGGGCGAATTCTGGACGCGCATGTGCGAGCTGCACCTGCACAACTGGCACACCGGCACCCGTGCCGAGCTGCTGCTATGGGGTGCCCACTACGGCAAAGGCCTGCAGCGGCTGAACATCCTGCGTGATGCGCACCATGACCTGCATGCCGGACGCTGCTACTTGCCTGCCGAGGAGCTCGCCCCCCTGGGCCTGGACCGTGACAGCCTGTGCGCCGCCGTGCGCTCGGGCGACCGCGCCACCCTGCAGCGGTTGGCCCCCTTGCTGGAGGCATGGCAGCGCAGCACCGAGACGCAGCTGCACGACGGCCTGCGCTACAGCCTGGCCCTGCGCGGCAGGCGTCTGCGGCTGGCCAGCGCACTGCCCTGCCTGATAGGCATTCGCACCCTCACCCTGCTGCGTCAGGCCGGCACACAGGCGCTGCTCACCCATGTCAAGCTGCCGCGCCGCGAAGTTCACCGTGTGCTGATGGCGCTGGTGCTGAGCGGCGTTTCGGACCGACAGCTGCTGGCCAGCTGGGCGGCGGCCTTGCCGCCAGCCAAAGCCTTGCCCATCTAGGCGAGAATCGGGGCATGACCCCGCAAGAGTATGTCCAGCAAAAAGCCGCTGCCTCGGGCAGCAGCTTTTATTACGCCTTCCTGTTCCTTCCTCCTGAACGCCGGGCCGCCATTACCGCCTTCTATGCGTTTTGCCGGGAAGTGGATGACGTGGTAGACGATGTGGCCGACTCTGGCGTGGCTGCGACCAAGCTCGCCTGGTGGCAAAAGGAGGTCCAGCAGGCCTTTGCGGGCCAGGCCAGCCACCCGGTCATGCAGGCCCTGATGCCGCATGTCGAGCCTTACGGCATCGGCGTACAGCACCTGCTGGCCGTGATCGAGGGCTGCCAGATGGATCTGCAGCAAACCCGCTACCTGGACTGGCCGGGCCTGCAGCGCTATTGCCAGCTGGTGGCCGGCGTGGTGGGCGAAGTCGCAGCCCGCATCTTCGGTCAGACCGATAAAGCCACCACCGCCTACGCCCACAAGCTGGGGCTCGCTTTCCAGATGACCAACATCATCCGCGACGTGGGCGAAGATGCCCTGCGCGGTCGCATTTACCTGCCGGTTGACGAACTGCAACGCTTTGACGTGAAGGCACAGGAGCTGCTGCAACGCCAGTATTCGGACCGCTTCGGCGCCCTGATGCAGTTTCAGGCCGAACGTGCCCACGCCCTCTACGACGAAGCCCTGGCCCTGCTGCCCGCGGTCGATCGCCGCAGCCAGAAACCCGGCCTGATGATGGCCAGCATCTACCGCACCCTGCTGCGCGAGATCGAGGCCTCGGGCTTTCAGGTCCTGCACCAGCGCATCGCCCTCACACCGCTGCGCAAGCTCTGGCTGGCCTGGAAGATGCAGGCGCTGGGCAGGTTCTGACCAGAAGACAGGCTTGTTGCGGGAGGCCGCCCCTGCGGCCGAATGACGCCTTCGCGCGCGGGGGCGCGCTCCTGCAAAGACCGTGGATTTAACCGCCCAATGCGCGCG
>CAXRGK010000121.1:0-2227 GCA_964230145.1 Burkholderiaceae bacterium
TTCCGATCTCACCGCCCCGGTCTACCCTTGGGACGCGCAGATCTGCCCCAGCGTCTCGGTGCAGACCATGGTGCAACGCCTGCTGGACGACGAAGCCGCCTGGCTGCGCGAACACCTGGGCGCGACGCGGGTGCTCTTGCCCCAGCTGCCGGTGCTGCCGCTGGGTGTGGACTGCGACGCCCTGGACCTGGATGCCGCTGACAAGGCCCGCCACCGCGCCCACTGGCGTGCGCGCTGGGCGCTGGCTGAGCAGGACGTCTGCGTGCTCTACATGGGCCGGCTGGACCTGCGCACCAAGGCCAACCTGCTGCCCATGCTCGACGCCCTGCAGCTGGCCGCGCAGCAGCTCAAGACCGACAAGGGCCCACGGCTGCACCTGGTGCTGGCCGGCTGGTTTGCCAGCGAATGGGACGAGACCACGCTGCGTGATGCCGTCATGCAGGCCTGCCCCGATGTGCGTGTGGTGTTCGAAGACGGCCGCACGCCTGAAGCGCGGCAAGGCGTGTGGCATGCCGCAGACCTTTTCACCAGCCTGGTCGACAACATCCAGGAAACCTTCGGCCTCACGCCCATCGAAGCCATGGCGGCCGGTCTGCCCGTGGTGGTGAGCGACTATGACGGCTACCGCGAATCGGTCCGCGAGGGCGTGGACGGTTTCCGCATCCGCACCTGGCAGCCGAGCGCCGGCAGCGGCGCCGAGCTGATGGACCGCCATGCCGACATGGCCCTGAACTACCGCGACTACGTCAGCCGCGCCAGCGCCTTCATCGGCATGGACATCGCGCAGGCGGCGCAGGCCTACGTACAGCTCGCCCAGGACCCGGCCCTGCGCCAGCGCATGGGTCAGGCCGGCCGCGAACGCGCCCGCAGCACCTACGACTGGGCGCGGCTGATTCCGCAATACGCGGCGCTGTTCGAAGACCTCGCCCGCCTGCGCACGGGCGCCAGCGCACACGGCGCCGACTGACAACACAGCGCGGGCGAAGCGCACGCCAACTGGGGCCGGCGCCACCCGCGCCGCAGCGATCCCTTTCATTCGTTCGCGCATTACCCCACGCAAACCTTGAATGGAATACTCACGCTGCACCCCGGACCGCTGCTGCCCACCAGCACCGAGGGCCGCGAAAAAGCCCTGGCCCAGCAACTCGAACGCCCGGTCTACGCGGGCATCCAAAACGAACTCGACACCCCGGCACTGCGCCAGCTGCTCGAAAAAGTCGCCGCGCAGCCACAAGGCCTGACGCTGCAGACCGACACCGAAGCCGCCGCTGCGCGTCATATCGGCTGGCTGATCAAGGCCGGGTTGGTGCAGGTTTCATCAAGGAAACAAGATGTTTTTTGAGCTGCTTGAAACCCACAAAAACGGATTCGCTGGCGAATGGTCCGACGCTCAGACCGCCGAGCTGACTGTCGTCATGCCATGCACCGATGTGGCTCAAGCCATCAGAGCCGCTCAGAGGATGGTCCGATTTGCCGGCATGCCGTTCAGAATGGTCATCATCAATGACGTGATCCGGCAAGGCTTCATCAAAACGGTCAATGCCGTCTCCAATCACCTGAAGCCCGAATACCTGGCCTACGTTGCTCAGGATTCGCTTGCTGGCAAAAACTGGCTGAAGATTGCGTTTGACACCCTCAAGGAAAACAACAAAAGTGTCTGCGCATTCAATGACGGTGTTTTCTGGGGCGGACTGGCTCAATTTGGCCTGGTCAGGGTGGCATTCACATCAAAGCACTACGGCGCCCACAATGTCTTCCACGACCAATACGTCAAACATCGCGCCGATGATGAACTGACACATCTGGCCAAATTAAACGACGAATACGTTTTTGCCAGAAATGCACTGCTGATGGAAGTTGATTACAGCCTGGCAAGGACTATCCATCCACCTGATCTTCAAACCTATACCCAACGAAAGATCATGCTGATGAATCAGTTCGGAAAGTCGAAGTGACGTACAGGCATCCGATGATTTTTCCCGTGTGAAATTGCTTTGCCGGCGATGAAGTCATGGTCTGGTTTTCATTCACCGGAAAGTTTCACAAAACGTCACCTTCCGATGAGTCCCGGGCGCACTGCAGCCTCACGTCACTTTTCCCATCCATGCCCTCGACATCGATTTTGAGAAGATGCGCGAGGGGGCAAATGAAGGTCATCCAGCGGCTTGAGCGGCATCGGCTCAAACCGGTCAGACAGGGTGGTGGCCGACAAGCCGGACTCGCTGGT
>CAXRGK010000122.1:0-3438 GCA_964230145.1 Burkholderiaceae bacterium
CGCCCACCCTGAGTGGTGGCGAGGCCCAGCGCATCCGCCTGGCCGCGCAGCTGGGCAGCAACCTGCAGGGCGTGTGCTATGTGTTGGACGAGCCAACCATTGGCCTGCATGCGCGCGACAACCAGATCCTGCTCAATGCCCTGCACAAGCTGGGCGACAAGGGCAACACGCTGGTGGTGGTGGAGCACGACGAAGACACCATCCGCCGCGCCGACCACATCATCGACATCGGGCCGAGTGCTGGCAAACGCGGCGGCCGCCTGATTGCCGAAGGCACGGCCGATGACATCACACGCGCAGCTGACTCGCAGACAGGGCGTTACCTCTTGCATGCGATGAAACACCCGTTGCAGCCTCGGCGTGTGGTGGTGGAGAAATTGGGGTCGGATCCCGATTTCGCGAAGAGAAACTCGGGCTCTGACCCCAATTTCTCTGCAGCGCAAAGCGCTGCCCTGCATTGGCTTACCCTCAACGGCGCCAACCTCCACAACCTGCAAGACGTCGACCTCGAAGTCCCGCTCAAGCGCCTGGTTGCCGTCACCGGCGTCAGCGGCTCGGGCAAGTCGACGCTCGCGCGCGATGTGTTGCTGACCAATGTGCAGGCCCTTGTGCAGCAGCGCAGCACCCAGGCTGGCCGCACCGCCCAGGACAAGGGACAGCGCGTGCCGCTCGTCGGATGCGCCGATGTGCAAGGCTTCGAGGTGATCGACCGCGTGCTCGAAGTCGACCAGACCCCGATCGGCAAAACCCCGCGTTCCTGTCCGGCCACCTACATCGGCTTTTGGGACACCATCCGCAAACTGTTCGCCGAAACCCTCGAAGCCAAGGCGCGCGGCTATGGCCCAGGCCGTTTCAGCTTCAACACCGGCGAAGGCCGCTGCCCCAGTTGCGAAGGCCAGGGCATGCGCACCATCGAGATGAGCTTCCTGCCCGACGTGAAGGTGCCTTGCGAAACCTGCCATGGCGCCCGCTTCAACCCCGAAACGCTGGCCGTGAGCTGGCGCGGCAAGAGCATTGGCGATGTGCTGCAGATGGAGGTTGACGAGGCGGTCGAGTTCTTTGCCAGCATGCCCAGCATCGCCCACCCGCTGCAGCTGCTCAAGGACGTGGGCCTGGGCTACCTCACACTCGGCCAGCCCTCACCCACCCTGAGTGGCGGCGAGGCGCAGCGCATCAAGCTGGTGACCGAACTCACCAAGGTGCGCGACGAAGTCGGCAAGCGTGGCCAGAAAGCGCCGCACACCCTGTATGTGCTGGACGAACCCACGGTGGGCCTGCACATGGCTGACGTGGACAAGCTGATCCGCGTGCTGCACCGCCTGGTGAATGCTGGCCACAGCGTGGTCGTCATCGAGCACGACCTGGATGTGATCGCCGAAGCCGACTGGATCATCGACCTCGGCCCCGAGGGGGGCAATGCAGGCGGACGCATTGTGGCGTCGGGCACACCCGAAGACCTGGTGGGGCTGGGTACCCACACTGGCAAAGCTTTGGCGCCTGTCCTGGCGCGGACCTGATTCTCAGGCTACGCCAAGCCGCCACAGCGACGTGACTTCTGCCGCCCGCGCCGCGTGCAGCGGGTCACTGGTGTCTTGCGCTTTGGCGTGCCGGGGCCGGGTGTCCAGGCGGCCCAGCACTTTCAGGCCTGCGTCCTTGATCCAACCCATCAGTTGCTCGCGTGTGCGCAGGCCCAGGTGCTCGGCCAGGTCTGACAGGATCAGCCAGCCTTCGCCTCCAGTGCACAGGTGTGTGGCCAGGCCTGCGAGGAAGCCGCGCAGCATGGCGCTGTCCGGGTCGTAGATGGCCAGGTCCAGCACCGAGCTGGGTTGTGAGGGCAACCAGGGCGGGTTGCAGACCACCAGGGCGGCCTGGCCCCGTGGATACAAGTCGGTTTGCAGCAACTCAACCTGCCCATGCAGGCCCAGGCGTTGCAGATTGTCTTGGGCGCACGCGAGTGCGCGGGGCGAGAGGTCGGTTGCGATGATGCGTGCCACGCCACGGCGCGCGAGCACGACCGACAGCACGCCCGTACCCACGCCCAGGTCAAAAGCCACCGGGGTGTGCTGCAAGGCCGCAGGCAGCGGCGCCTGCGCCACCAGATCCACATACTCGCCGCGCACGGGCGAGAACACGCCGTGGTGCGGGTGGATGTGCGCGCCGCCGAGCGCAGGGATGGGAACACCTTTCTTCCGCCACTCGTGCGCGCCAATGAGGCCTTGCAGGCTGCGCAGCGACACGACGCGGGGCTGGCCGTCGGGTGGACCCCAGGCTTCGGTGCAGGCCTGCACAACATCGGGCGCACGTTTCAAGGCGATGCGGTAGTCGCCAGCGACCTCGATCAGCAGTTGGCCCAGCACGCGCACGCGAAGGGCCTGGGCCTTGCGGTGCTCGGCGAAGCTTTCGGCCGCGTTGGTGGTGGGTGTCTTCTTTTTGCGCCGCGCCGCGCTGTCCAGGCGTTGCGTCATGCCTTGCAGCAGTTGCCGTGCGGTTTGAAAATCGCCGCGCCAGAGCAGACCGGTGCCGGCGCTGGCCAGTCGGTAGGCGCTGTCGGCGTCCAGCTTGCTGACGGTTTCCACGCGGCTGGGCTGGCGGGCGCCGCTATCGGTCTGCCACAGTGCGCTGTGTTCCAGCCCGTTTTCCTGCCAGTGCAACTGTGTGTTTTTGGGCGAATTCATACTCGGTGCCGCAGCAGATGGGCGGTGAACTCAGCGAATCCCGCGCCACGCTCGGCTTGCGTGATGTAGCGCGGTGGGTGCGTGAGTTGTGCTTCAAAACGTCGGATGTTGGCCACGCCCACGCTGTGCACAAAGTGCTGGAACATCACCTGGTCATTGGTAGAGTCCCCCACATAGACCCAGCGGTCGAGTTCGGCGTCCAGCTCACGTCCCCACAGCTCACGCACGATCCAGCGTGCGCCTGCCAGCTTGTCGTGCTCGCCGTACCAGCCGTTGATGTGGATGCTGCTGACGGTGGCGGTCATGCCTTCGGTCTGCATCAGTCGCACCACGGCGTCGATGTCGGACTGAGGCAGATGGGTGAATTCGCTGTGGTCAATCGCAATGTCGGTTTCGCGTCCAGCACTGTCCTGTGAGCGCCTGGCGCCAGGGATGCGGCTTTCGATCTGTGCCAGTACTTCTTGCATGCGTGCGAAGTTGGCCGTGCGTACGGCAGTCTCCTGCTGGTATCGCTTGTGCGGGGGCTGCCCCTTGCTGTACTGCAGGGCCACGGCGCCGTTTTCGGCCACGATGGCGTCCACTGGCCAGCTTTGCGCAAAGGCCTCGCTCCAGCCCACAGGCCGCCCGGTGATGGGCACCACATGCAGGCCCGCTGCTTTGAGTCGGCCCAGTGCCTGCAGCGCATCGGCTGTGATCGCCCCCTCGGTCGTGAGCGTGTCATCAATGTCGGTCAAGACACCGATGATCCTGCCAGGTTGCCAGT
>CAXRGK010000123.1:0-6858 GCA_964230145.1 Burkholderiaceae bacterium
GGTGGCATGCGCGCGAGCATCTACAACGCCATGCCCATCGAAGGTGTGCAGGCCCTGGTCGACTGCATGCGCGATTTCGAGCGCAGCGTTGCCTGAACCCCCACGGAACCCGCCATGAGCCAACAACCCGTGCAATCCCAAGCCCTGGGCGAGCTGCGCGTGCAAATCGACGCGCTCGATCGCCAGTTGCTGCAGCTGCTCAACGAGCGCGCCAAGGTCGCCGAAAAAGTCGGCGAGATCAAGCGCGCCGAAGGCTCGCCTTTCTTCCGCCCGGACCGTGTGGCCCAGGTCATCGACAAGATCACTGGCGCCAACCCTGGCCCGCTCAAGAGCGAGCATGTGGCCTCCATCTGGCGAGAGATCATGTCCGCCTGTCTGGCACTCGAAGCGCCACAGCGCGTGGCCGTGCTCGGCCCGCAGGGCACCTTTTGCGAGCAGGCGGCCATCGAGTTTTTCGGCAGCGCCGCCAGCCTGATCTACTGCGCCAACTTCGACGAGGTTTTCCACGCCACCGCCGCAGGCACCGCCCAGTACGGCGTGGTCGGCATGGAGAACTCCACCGAAGGCGTGGTCGCCCGCTCGCTCGATTTGTTCCTGCGCTCGCCCGTGCATGTGGTGGGCGAGGTCAGCCTGCTGGTGCGCCACAACCTGCTGCGCCAAACCCCGGGTGACGAGGGCATCGAAGTCGTGCTGGCCCACCCGCAGGCGCTGGCCCAGTGCCAGGGCTGGCTCCGCCAGCACCTGCCGCTGGCCGAGCGCCGCGCCGTGGCCAGCAACGCCGAAGGTGCGCGCCTGGCCGCGACCAACCCCAAATGGGCGGCGCTGGCCAGCGAACGCGCCGCTGCGCAGTTTGGCCTGCACATCGTGCACCACGCGATTCAGGACGAGGCGTACAACCGCACGCGCTTTGCCGTGATCGCCCTGCCCCAGACCATGGCCACGCCACCCGCTTCCGGCAAGGACTGCACCAGCCTGGTGGTCTCGGTGCCCAACCGTCCGGGCGCGGTGCACGACCTGCTGGTGCCGCTCAAGAAAAACGGCGTGTCCATGACCCGCTTCGAGTCGCGCCCGGCCAAATCGGGCCAGTGGGAGTACTACTTCTACATCGACATCCAGGGCCACATCAGCGAGCCGCATGTGGCCGCTGCACTGCAGGAGCTGCAGGGTCTGTGCGCCTTCTATAAGGTGCTCGGCTCTTATCCGGTATCCGAATGAACCCCCACGCTCGTCACTTCGTGTACTCGCTGCTCCCCAAGGGGGCGCGGTCCTCCTTGGGGCGGCCCGGTGGAGCACTGGCATGAAATTCCAGCGTCTGGCACTGATCGGCTGTGGCCTCATGGGCGGCTCATTTGCGCTCGCCCTGCGCCAGGCCGGGCTGGTCACGCATGTGGCCGGCTTCAGCACCTCTGAGGCCACACGCAAGAAGGCGCTGGAACTGGGCGTGATTGACTCGGCCTGCGCCAGCGCTGCCGAGGCTGTGCAGGGGGCTGATCTGGTGCTGGTGGCTGTTCCGGTGCGCGCCACTGAACCCACACTGCGCGCCATTGACCCGGTGCTCACGCCCAATGCCCTGGTGATGGATGTGGGTTCCACCAAGGGCGATGTGGTCGCAGCCGCCCGCGCCGCCCTGCAACACCATCTGGCTTGTTTTGTGCCCGCCCATCCAATCGCTGGCAAGGAAGTCGCCGGCATCGAACATGCCGATGCGACGCTCTACCGGGAGCGACAGGTCATCCTCACCCCCTTGCCTGAAAACCCGACCGAGCGGGTCCTGCTGGCGCACCAGGTTTGGCAGGCCCTGGGCAGCCGCGTGCTCGAACTCAGCCCCGAAGCCCACGACGCCAGCTTTGCCGCAGTCAGCCACATGCCGCACCTTGCGGCCTTTGCGCTGGTCAACGCCGTGGCTCGTCAGCCACATGGCGCGCAGCATCTGTCCATGGCCGGGCCAGGCTTTCGGGATTTTTCGCGCATCGCGGCCAGCGATCCGAATGTCTGGCGGGACATCCTGCTGGCCAACCGTGACGAAGTGCTGCACCAGTGCACCTTGATGCGCGAGACACTGCACGAGTTCGAGGCCGCCATCAAAGCCAGCAACGCAGATCACCTGCACGCTCTGATTGCCGAAGCCAGTCAAACCCGCAGCCGCTGGCGTCTGGGCGGCGCGGATTCGGACGTCTGAAACTGCCTGAGCCGATGGCAGGCCAGTCATTGTAGGAGCCCGCCCCTGCGGGCGAATGAACGCCCTGCGCCTTGACACAGGCTGCTGCGAGCAGGGGCCCGCTCGCACAAGACATCCACAGTTGCACTCCAGCCTGCTGGTCACCTGCATGACGCGCCTGTCCATAAGCTGTGGCTAAAGTGGTGCACATGAATACCGCCGCCGACCCGTCCCTGATCGATTCCCGCACCGCCGCCTGGCGGCTGCTCACCACGCTGGGTCTGGTGGTACTGGGCAACAGCAGCATGTACGTGGTCTCGGTGGTGCTGCCGGCGGTACAGGCCGAATTCGGCATTGGTCGCGCCGACGCCTCGCTCCCTTACACCCTGATGATGATCTGCCTGGGCTTGGGCGGCCTGTGGACCGGCAAGATGGCCGATCGCCATGGCCTCACCCCTGTGCTGCTGCTGGGCGCCGCTGCCGTCTGCGCAGGCTTCGTGGGGGCAGGCATGGCTGGCAGCATCTGGCTGTTCGGTCTGGCGCACGGATTGATGGGCCTGATTGGCAGCGCCGCCACCTTTGCGCCACTGATGGCCGACACCGCCCTGTGGTGGAACCGTCGCCGCGGCATTGCTGTGGCGATCTGCGCCAGTGGCAACTACATCGCGGGCAGCTTCTGGCCGCCCCTGGTGCAGTACGGCATTGAGCACATTGGCTGGCGCAACACTTACACCGGCATGGGTCTGGTCTGTGGCGCCGGCATGGCCTTGTTGGCTCTGCGCATGCGCCAGCGCCCTCCCATGGTGCAAGTCGCACCCGCTGCACAGGCTGGCCAGAGGCCTGTGCAAGACCGCAGCCGCCCCTTTGGCATGGCCCCCGGGCGGGCGCAACTGCTGTTGTTCATTGCGGGGATTGCCTGCTGCGTGGCCATGTCCATGCCACAGGTACACATCGTGGCGTACTGCACCGACCTGGGCTTTGGCGCGGCACGGGGGGCCGAAATGCTCTCGCTGATGCTGGCCAGCGGCATCGTCAGTCGACTGGTGTCGGGACTGATCTGCGACCGCATCGGCGGCATCCGCACCCTGCTGCTGGGTTCGGCCCTGCAGGGCATTGCGCTCTTGCTGTTCCTGCCCTTTGACGGGCTGGTGCCGCTCTACATCGTTTCGGCCATGTTCGGACTGTTCCAGGGCGGCATCGTGCCGTCCTACGCCATCATCATCCGCGAGTACTTCGCACCGCAGGAAGCCGGTGCGCGCGTGGGCTCGGTCATCATGGCCACGCTGCTGGGCATGGCGCTGGGCGGCTGGATGTCGGGCTGGATCTTCGACCTGACAGGCAGCTACAAGGCCGCCTTCCTCAACGGCCTTGCCTGGAACCTGCTGAACCTGTCGATTGCACTCTGGCTGTTCTGGCGGGTCAGGCAGCATCCAACCTGATGGCCACTGTGGGAGCCCGCCCCTGCGCGCGAATCCTTTCGGCCGCAGGGGCGGCCTCCTACGAAGGATGAGGGACAATTCGGGGATGTACGCCATTCCCTTTCTGGACCTCCCTCCGCTCACGGGTGCTCAAGGCGCCGTCACCTTGCCCGGCTCAAAGAGCATTTCCAACCGCGTCCTGCTGCTGTCGGCCCTGTGCGAAGGCACTACGGTGGTCCACGACCTGCTGGACTCGGACGACACGCGGGTCATGCTGCAGGCGTTGCGACAGCTGGGCTGCGGTGTGGATGTTGCCGGTACCACGGTGACCATCACCGGTCTGGGTGGTCGGGCCTGGCCTGCCGAAGCCATCGAATTTTTCATGGGCAACGCCGGCACGGCCATGCGTCCGCTCACCGCAGCATTGGCGGTGCACGGTGGCGACTTCTTGCTCAAAGGCGTGCCGCGCATGCACGAGCGCCCCATCGGCGATCTGGTGGACGCCCTGCGCGAGCTGGGCTGCGCCATCGACTATCTGGGCAATGAGGGCTATCCACCGCTGCGCGTGCGCCAGCCATCGCTGCAACTGGACAAGCCCATTCCCGTGCGCGGCGATGTGTCCAGCCAGTTCCTGACGGCCCTGCTCATGGCCCTGCCGCTGGCAGCTCATGACCGCGCCATCACCATCGAGGTGGTGGGCGAACTCATTTCCAAGCCTTACATCGAAATCACGCTCAACCTGCTCGCGCGCTACGGCATTGCCGTTCAGCGTCAGGGCTGGCAACGCTTTGTGATTCCTGCCGGCAGCCGCTACCAATCGCCGGGCAGCATCCACGTCGAGGCCGATGCATCCTCGGCCAGCTACTTCATCGCACTGGGCGCCATTGCGCAAGGCTCGGGCATCCGCGTCAACGGCGTGGGCGCGGACTCGATTCAGGGCGACATCCGCTTCGTGGAAGCTGCGCAGCTCATGGGCGCCAAGGTCACCAGCGGCCCCAACTGGCTGGAGATCACGCGCGGCGCCTGGCCACTCAAGGGCATCGAGCTGGACTGCAACCACATCCCCGACGCCGCCATGACGCTGGCCGTGATGGCGCTGTACGCCGACGGCCCGACCACGCTGACCAACATCGCCAGCTGGCGCGTGAAGGAAACCGACCGCATCGTGGCCATGGCCACCGAATGCCGCAAGCTCGGCGCCGCCGTGGAAGAAGGCCCGGACTGGATCAAGGTCCACCCATTGCCCGCAGGACAGTGGCAGCGCGCCAGCATCCACACCTACGACGACCACCGCGTGGCCATGTGCTTTTCGCTGGCTGCCTTCAATGCCGACCGCGTGCCGGTGCGCATCGAAGACCCCAAGTGCGTGGCCAAGACCTTTCCGGACTACTTCGAGGCCCTGTTCGACGTCGCCACCGCCGACACCGACCGCATACCGGTGATCTGCATCGACGGCCCCACCGCTTCGGGTAAGGGCACGCTGGCCAGCCGTGTGGCGGCCCAGCTGGGCTACCACTACCTGGACTCGGGCGCGCTCTACCGCGTGACGGCCCATGCGGCGCTGCAGGCCGGTCTCACGCTCGAAGCCGCTGATGAGACCAAAATCGCCGACCTCGCCCGCCGCCTGCCTGTGCGCTTTGAGGGCGAGCAGGTGCTGCTCGATGGCGTGGACGTGACCGATGCGATCCGCAGCGAACAGGGCGGCATGAACGCCTCCAGGGTCTCGGTGCTGCCGGCCGTGCGCGAGGCCTTGGTCGACCTGCAGCACAGCTTTCAGCGCCTGCCCGGCCTGCTGGCCGACGGCCGCGACATGGGCACCGTGATCTTCCCGAATGCTCCTTTGAAGGTGTTTTTGACCGCGAGCGCTGCGCAAAGGGCCGAAAGACGCTACAAGCAGTTGATTTCAAAGGGTTTTTCGGCTAATATTGACAGTCTTCGCGCTGATTTGGAAGCGCGCGACGCCCGGGACATGTCCCGCAGCGTGGCGCCTTTGAAGCCCGCGCAAGATGCCCTGCAACTGGACAACTCGCAGCTGTCCATCGAAGCCTCGGTGGAACAGGTGCTGGCCTGGTGGCAAGGCAGGAATCGGTAACGATTCAAAACCGGTCCACGCCGCTCCCTCCGTGCAGCTTGCACACTGGCGGCGTGGGTTGTTCAACCCAACCGCGGCCACGCCGCAAACCGTCACAGCCAGCTCACTACAAACGGCGCATGTCGCGTCCGTGCATCCTGTCTGTGAACAAGGAAATTCAATGTCCGAATCTTTTGCCGCCCTCTTTGAGGAATCCCTGCAACGTACCGAAATGCGCCCCGGTGAAGTCATCACCGCCGAAGTGGTGCGCATCGAGCACAACTTCGTTGTCGTCAACGCCGGCCTCAAGTCCGAGTCCTACGTCTCCATCGACGAATTCAAGAACGATCAGGGTGAAATCGAAGTCCAGGTCGGCGACTTTGTCTCCGTGGCCATCGGCTCCATCGAAAACGGCTACGGCGACACCATCCTGTCGCGTGACACCGCCAAGCGTCTGGCTTCCTGGCTGGCCCTGGAAAAGGCGCTGGAATCCGGCGACTTCGTGACCGGCACCACCAGCGGCAAGGTCAAGGGTGGCCTGACGGTCCTCGTCAACGGCATCCGCGCCTTCCTGCCGGGCTCCCTGGTCGACACCCGTCCGACCAAGGACCTGACCCCCTACGAAAACAAGACCCTGGAATTCAAGGTCATCAAGCTCGACCGCAAGCGCAACAACGTGGTGCTGAGCCGCCGCGCCGTGATCGAAGCCTCCATGGGCGAAGAGCGCGCCAAGCTGATGGAAACCCTGAAAGAAGGCGCCATCGTCACCGGCGTGGTCAAGAACATCACCGAGTACGGTGCCTTCGTCGACCTGGGTGGCATCGACGGCCTGCTGCACATCACTGACATGGCCTGGCGCCGTGTCCGTCACCCGAGCGAAGTCGTTCAGGCCGGTCAGGAAATCACCGCCAAGATCCTCAAGTTCGACACCGAAAAGAACCGCGTGTCTCTGGGCCTCAAGCAGATGGGCGACGACCCCTGGATGGGCGTTGGCCGCCGCTACCCCACCGGTACCCGCATGTTCGGCAAGATCACCAACATCGCCGACTACGGTGCGTTCGTGGAACTCGAGCCGGGCATCGAAGGTCTGGTGCACGTCTCTGAAATGGACTGGACCAACAAGAACGTGGCCCCCTCCAAGATCGTGTCCCTGGGCGACGAAGTCGAAGTCATGGTCCTGGAAATCGACGAAGACAAGCGCCGCATCTCCC
>CAXRGK010000124.1:0-2220 GCA_964230145.1 Burkholderiaceae bacterium
GTGGTCGAGCAGCTGCATCAGGCTGCCCAGATCGCGGGAGAAGCGGTTGAGCATGTAGCTCATCACTTCATCGCTCAAAAACAGGCCGCGGGCATCGGCCGCCTGGCGCAGCACGGCACGGCGTTCGGGCTCCTCGAGCACCTTCAGGCCATAGACGTGGCCCCAGCCCAGGCGTGTGCGCAGGTCGTCGCGCAGCCGCAGGTCGGCCGGCGGCAAAGCCCCTGCGGCCAGGACCCAGCGCGGCACGCCGCTGCGGGGTGTGAGCGCGTTGACAAACCAGTTGAAGGCCGTGTGCTGCTGCTCGGCGTTGTAGAGGTGCACGTCGTCCATCAGCACCGCCACCCAGTCGTCGTTGAACTCGGGCGGGTGGAAGGTGTAACTGTCGAGCCAGCCCACGGCCAGTCCCTGCTCGCTCAAGGCCTGATGCACCGCCTGCAGCAAATGGGTCTTGCCCGACCCGGCTTCGCCCCAAAGGTAGGTGGGCACCGGGGCGCGGGTGCCACCCGATGTCCACAGACGCAGGTGGTTGATGGCCGCTTCGTTGGGGCCGCTGAAAAACGAGTCCAGCGTCGGCCGTGTGGACAAGCCAATGTCCAGCGCCAGTTGCTTCATGCGTCAAACCCGTCGCCTGGACCGGCAGGCCCATGGCAATAAAGCGGGCTGGCCATGTAGCCCCGGCGCAGACGCCGCAAGGCCACCAGCAGCACGGCGCTGGCTGGCAGGGCGATCAGCACCCCCACAAAACCCAGCAGCTGGCCAAACGCCATCAGGGCCAGGATCACGGCCAGCGGGTGCAGGCCGATGCGCTCACCCACCAGGCGCGGGGTCAGGAAGAAACTCTCCAGGAACTGGCCCAGGCCATAAACCACCGCCACCATCAGCAGCGCCTGCGTGGGCATGGCAAACTGCAGCAGACCGGCCAGCAGCGCCAGCAACAGTCCGGTGCCAAAGCCCAGATAGGGGACAAACACGGCCAGCCCCGTGAACACGCCTATCGGCAGGGCCAGGTCCAGCCCGAACAAGGCCAGGCCGCCTGCGTACCAGATCGCCAGCGCCAGCATGACCAGCAGCTGACCACGCAGATATTCCCCCAATACGGTGTCGCATTCGCGGGCAAAACCATCGACCGCTGGACGCCAGCGGGGCGGGACCAGATCTACCAGGGTTGCCACCAGTTTCTCCCAGTCGTGCAGCATGAAAAACAGGGCCACCGGCACCAGCACCACATAGCCCAGCACCGACAAGATGGCACTGCCGCCCACCTTGAGCGAGGCCAGCACCGGCGCCATCCAGTCTTCACGGTTGTCGCTGAGCCAGGCCATCAGCTGGGCCTTGAGGCCCGCCAGATCCAGGGAAAGCTCAATGCCCAACTGCGCCAGCAACGGGTGCAGGAAGGCGTCCAGCCGGTCCAGCAACACAGGCAATTGCTGGCGCAACAAAGGCCACTCGCGCACCAGCACGGGCACCAGCAAGAGGAGCAACCCCAGCAGGGTGATCAAGGCCAGCGCCTCGACCAGCACCACACTCAGGCTGTGCGGCAAGCCCAGCCGGCCAAGCCGAAGCACCAGCGGATGCAGCACATAGGCCAGCACAGCCGCTGCCACAAACGGCGTCAGCACCGGGGCCAGCAACCAGACCGCCAGCCCCGCCAACAGCAAGGTCCCCAGCCAGGCCAGGATGCGATTGAGGGGAAGGGAAGCGGGGGTGGACACGAAGGACTCTGAGGGTGTATGCGATGGGTTCAGGGTGAACCCTTAAAATTGCGCCTGATTTTAGTCTGCCTACCGTTTATCAGGCCCGTTTTACCCGAATTGAACGCCCGTCACGGGCCGCCCCCATGAGCCAAACACCTCTCTCCTACAAAGACGCCGGCGTGGACATCGTTGCCGGTGATGAACTGGTTGAACGCATCAAGCCGCTGGCCAAAAAGACCATGCGCGAAGGCGTGCTGGCCGGCATTGGCGGCTTTGGCGCCCTGTTCGAAGTGCCCAAGCGCTACAAGGAACCTGTGCTGGTGAGTGGCACCGACGGCGTGGGCACCAAGCTCAAGCTGGCTTTTGAGTGGAACATGCACGACACCGTGGGCATCGACCTGGTGGCGATGAGCGTGAACGACGTGCTGGTGCAGGGCGCCGAGCCGCTGTTCTTCCTCGATTACTTCGCCTGCGGCAAGCTCGAACCGCGCGTGGCGGCCATGGTGGTGAAGGGCATCGCGCGCGG
>CAXRGK010000125.1:0-2829 GCA_964230145.1 Burkholderiaceae bacterium
CTTCGCCCACCTGGTCGTGCACAAACACCACATCGGCATCGCCACGGCGCGCCATGTCCAGCGCCTGGCCGGTGCCCAGCGCCACCACCTTCACATCGATCCCGCTGGCCTTCTTGAACGCCGGCAGCAGGTGGGCAAACACACCCGACTGCTCGGTCGACGTGGTGGAGGACACCACGATGGTCGTGGTTTGAGCCTTGGCCAGCGGCGCTGCCAGGGGGACCAGCAGCACAACGCTGGCCAGCAGTGGACGCAGCAAGGACAGCCGGCGCTTCATGCCATTTCTCCCTGAACAAACGCATGGGCCTCGGGGCTGACACGGGCCAGCACCTCGGCGTTGAAAAAGTCCTCAACGGGCAGATCGGCCAGCACCCGGCCAGACTCCAGACACAGCACCCGTGTGGCGATGCGTTTGACCTGCCCCAGGTTGTGACTGGCCCAGACCAGGGTCAGTGGCTCATCGCCGCCCTGGGCAAACTCGGCAATCAAAGCCTCGACTTCGCGTTTGGCATGGGGATCGAGGCTGGCCGTGGGCTCATCGAGCAGCAGCACATCGGGACGCCGTGCCCAGGCCCGCGCCAGCGCCAGACGCTGTTGCTGGCCGCCCGACAGCTGCCTGCCACCCTGCCCGGCAATGCCCTGCAAGCCAACACGTGCCAGGGCCTGCTGGGCCTGCGTTTTGGCCACCGACCAGGACAGGCCCAGCGAGCGGTCCAGCCACAGGCCCAGGGCCACATTCACCAACGCCGACAGCCGCAACAGGTGCGGGCGCTGAAACAGCATGGCCTGGCGCAGCGCAGGATCGCGCCGGGCCACCCCCTCTGAAGGAGACAGCAGGCCAGGCAGCGTGCGCAGCAAAGTGCTCTTGCCCGAACCGTTGGGTCCCACCAGGGCCACCCGCTCGCCAGCCATGATGTGCAGACTGACCTCCTTGAGGGCACGCACAGCGCCGAGCTGCACCGACACTTGCTCCAGTTGCATGACCCGTGTCATCACAGCCCACCTGCCAGCACAGGACCAGCCGCGCGAGTACCTTCGGCCTGTCGGCGCAGCAGCGCCACCAGCAGGTTCAGCAAGCCCACCACGGCCAGCAGCACCAGCCCCAAAGCCAAAGCCAGTGGCAAATCGCCCTTGCTGGTCTCCAGCGCAATCGCTGTGGTCATCACGCGGGTGAAGCCATCGATGTTGCCCCCCACAATCATCACGGCGCCCACCTCGGAAACAGCGCGGCCGAATGCGGTCACGAAAATCGTCACCAGGGCCATGCGCTCGTCCCAGGCCAGCAGCAGGCTGCGCAGCAAGGCCCCCGCCCCCAGTGATGCCCACTGCTCACCGTGCTGGCGCTCCCCATCTTCGACCACCTGACGGGTGAGCGCAGCCACCACGGGCAGGACCAGAATCACCTGCGCCAGCACCATGGCCTTGAAGCTGAACAGCCAACCCAGAAAGCCCAGCGGGCCGGTGCGCGAGAGCAGCAGGTACACCACCAGCCCCACCACCACCGAAGGCAGTGCCAAAAGGGTGTTGAGCACCACCAGCACGGTCCCGCGGCCACGAAACCGGCCGACCGCCAGTGTGGCGCCCAGCAGCACGCCCAGGCCATAGCCGATCGCGCAGGCCGTGGCACTCACCGCCAGGGAGCGGCCCACAATGACCCAGAGTTGGGGATCGAAGGAAATCAGCAGATGCAGCGCCGTGTCGACGCTGTCGGAGAAAGTGTTCATACAGCGCCACCGATGGTAGTGCAGTGCCAAGCGTTCAGCCCTAAGGGTTGTCCGTTATGAAGCCGCATGCATAAGCCCCGCCCCGCACATGAGGCACACTGCGGCCTGTGCCCAAGATCCAACTGTCCTACCAATGGTCGCCCGATGGGGCTGATCCCAGCAGGCCGACCTCGCCGCTGCACCATCCGCTGATGGCTTTGCTGCAGGCCGTGCGCGACAGCGGCTCCATTTCGATGGCGGCCAAATCACTGGGGTTGTCATACCGTCACGTCTGGGGTGAACTCAAGCGCTGGGAGCAGCTGATGTCCCAGCCCCTGATCGTCTGGGAAAAAGGCCAGCCCGCCCGCCTGACGGAATTTGCCGACAAGCTGCTGTGGGCCGAACGCCAGGCCCAGGCCCGGCTGGCGCCCCAGATCAGCGCCCTGCAAGCCGAACTGGAAAAAACCTTCGCCATGGCCTTCGATCCCGCCAGCCATGTGCTGACGGTCTACGCCAGCCACGACGATGCGCTGGTGCGACTGAGGGAGCACGCCGCCAGCCAGGGCCTGCACCTGGACATGCGCTTTTGCGGCAGCGTGGACGCGATCCGCGCCCTCAACGAGGGGCGCTGCACCGTGGCGGGCTTCCACGCCCCCATGCAACCGGCCGCAGACTCCCTGGTGGCACGCACCTACCGCCCACTGCTCAAAACCGGTCAACACAAGCTCATCGGTTTCGCGGTCCGCGAGCAAGGGCTGATGGTGCAGGCTGGCAATCCACTGGGCCTGAAGACGATGCAAGACCTCGCGCAGCCTGGCGTGCGTCTGGTCAACCGCAGCCTGGGCACGGGGACGCGGCTCCTGCTTGACGAATGGCTTGAGGCTACAGGCACCCAAGCGCAGCAGCTGACAGGTTATGACCGGGAAGAGTCTTCACACACCGCGCTGGCGGCATGCATCGCTGCCGGCAAGGCCGACGCCGGGCTGGGCATCGACTCAGCGGCCAAAGCCCACAAACTCGATTTCATCCCTGTGCTGCAAGAGCAGTACTGGCTGGTCTGCCTCAAATCGGCCCTGGACAACCCGGCCGTCGCGCAGCTGCGCCAAATTCTGCTCCAGCCTGCTTG
>CAXRGK010000126.1:0-3826 GCA_964230145.1 Burkholderiaceae bacterium
GCGGTGGGCGCCGATCAGGTGGTGGCCGAAATCTGGCCCGCTGCAGCGGGCCTGCTGGACGCGCGCAGCCAGGGCGAGCAGCGCGAGCGCGTGGGCGCGATGCAGGCCACGCTGGCCCGCGCCCAGGCCAACTTGGCGCGCGCGCGCGTGGCTGAGCAGCAGGCCCGTGCCGACCTGCAGCGTGCGCAATCGCTGGGTCAGCAGGGCTTTGTCTCCTCAACCCAGCAGGAAACGGCCCTGCTCACCCAGCAGCAGCGGCGCCAGGAATTGGCCATGGCCGAGCAGGAAGTCAGCGCCGCAACACATGATCTGCAGCGCCTGCGCATCGGGCTGTCGCAACCGGCGGCATCGGGCAGCGGGCCTCTGATGCGCGTGCGTGCACCGATCAGCAGCCGCGTGCTCAAGCTGCACCGCGACAGTGAAGGCCCGATCGCGGCGGGGGCCCCCATTCTGGACCTGGGCGATCCAGGCCAGCTGGAAATCGTGACCGAGCTGCTGACCGAAGACGCCGCGGCCTTGCCCGCTCAGGCGCGGGCCACGCTGGACCATTGGGGCGGTCAGGGGCAACTGCGTGCACACCTGTCGCGCGTGGAGCCGGGCGCCTTCACCAAGGTGTCGGCTCTGGGGGTCGAGGAGCAGCGCGTCAAGGCGGTGTTCGACTGGCAAGATGCGCCGCCAGGTGGGCTGGGCGATGGTTTCAAGATGGAAATCCGCATCACGGTGCAGCAGGCCTCTGGCGTACTGCTGGCCCCGGTCAGCACCGTGTTCCCGCAGGCGCAAGGCCATGCGGTGTTCGTGGTCGAGGGCGGGCGCGTGCGCAAGCAGGCGGTCGATTTGCTCGGCCGCAATGGCCAGCAGGCCTGGCTGGGCACCGAGCTGCCCGAAGGTGCGGTGCTGGTGACCTACCCGCCGGCCACCTTGCGCGAGGGCGACCGGGTCCAGCCCATCAAGCCTTGAACATGGCTTCCATCTCGCGCCGCACCTTGTAGGCATGGGTGCTGGTGTCCATGGCCACATCGTCCCAGCACAGTGACTGGCCCTTTTTGATCGGCCGCACCACCTTGACCTGGTGCGCCAGCCCCAGCGGCAGGCCACCCATCTTCTGCGAGGTGGCGGCGGGCAGCAGCTTGCCCCAGACGGTGTAACCCCCTTCACCGTCGAGCATCTCGCCCGGTTGCAGGTCACGCTTGGCCGTGGCCACCACGTCGGCATTCCAGCCGGTGGCCACGCCGGTGGGCTCGTTGCGCCCTGCGATGCTGGCCACCGACATGCCCACTTCCAGACCGATCAGGTGCCAGCGCTTGTAGAGGGTGAAGTAGCGCCCGCTTGGATCGGTGTGGGCGTTGTATTCCTCAACGCAGTTCTTGATGTACTCGGTCTCGGCCTCGACCGTGACCCACACGCCCATGCGAATGTCATACGGAATCTTGCGGCCATCGGTCTCCAGCGAGGAAATCACCTCGACCATGCCCTTTTTCTCCAGCACCCCGCCTTCGCTGCGCGGGCGCGTGACATAAGGAATGTCTTCCACACTGGCCGGTGGGTACAGCAAGCCGTTGCTCGGCACCGCCAGGCCTGTCGCGTTGGACACCGCCGTGCTTTCGATGCTGGGCTTGGAGCCGTCGAGAAAGCTGTTGAACATCTTGGGGTTGAGGCCGCCGCGGGCCGCCTGCTCGGGCGTGAGGCCGTAGTAGCCCCAGACCGTTTCGGGCGTGGACTCTGCAAAATGCGGCAACCACTTGTGGCCACGACCGGCCGCCACCACAGGAAAGCCACAGGTGCGGGCCCAGTCCACCAGATCACAAATCATGGCCGGCTGGTCACCATAGGCCATCGAATAGACCACGGCTGCCTGCGCGGCCTTGCGTGCCAGCAGCGGGCCGCAGAAAGCGTCGGCCTCCACGGTCACATTGACCACATGCTTGCCGTGCGCAAACGCGTCAAGGATATGGTCCACAGCGGCGATGGGGTTGCCGGTGCACTCCACGATGATGTCGAGCTGTGGCAGGCTGGTCACGGCGCGCCAGTCGTCGGTGACCCAGGTGGTGCCGTTTTTCAGGGCCTGGGCTGCGGAGGCGGCCTGCGCCTGTTCGGCCTTCCAGCCCACACGGGCCAGGTTGGCGCGAGCCGCATCTGGCGACAGGTCGGCAATCGCTACCAGGTGAACACCTGGCATGCGCGGCGCCTGCGCGAGGTACATGGAGCCAAATTTGCCGGCACCGATCAGACCAACGCGAATCGGATGGTTGTCGGCGGCGCGCTGCTGGAGCTTGCTGTAGAGGTTCATGGCGGGTCGAGGGGTTGCGAGAACGTGGCGCAGGTTGTATCCGCTGCGCCCCCGCCGCGGTGTCACCTGCGGCATACCTGCATGGCACGGATAATGACCCGATGCCGCACTTCGTCACCTTCACACCCAACCCGGCACTGGACCTGTCCACTTCGGTGGACCAGCTGGTCGATGCCCACAAGATGCGCTGCGAAGCCCCGCAGACCCACCCCGGCGGCGGAGGCATCAATGTGGCACGGGTGCTGCATCGGTTGGGCGCCGATGTGCAGGCCATCTTTCCGGCGGGCGGTCCCACGGGAGACCGCTTGCACCGGCTTCTGCGCAACGAAGGGGTGCCTGACCTGATGCTGGCCATCGCCGGTGAGACCCGTGAGAGCTTCAACGTCCACGAACGCCAGAGTGGGCACGAATACCGCTTTGTGCTGCCGGGCCCCACGTTGAGCCAAACCGAGTGGGAAGCTGGCCTGGCCTGCCTGCAGCAGCTGTCTCCCGCCCCCGCCTGGGTCATCTCCAGCGGCAGTCTGCCTCCTGGTGTACCCACCGACGGCCATGCACGGATCGCCCGCGTGGCCCGGGGCATCGGCGCCCGCACGGTGGTGGACAGCTCCGGACCGGCTCTGGCTGCCGCGCTCCAAGCCGGAGTCTGGCTGGTCAAGCCCAGTCTGCGTGAACTGTCGGAACTGTCGGGCATGGCGCTGGACAGCCCTGCCATGCAGCAGGCTGCCGCCCGCCGTCTGATTGAAGGCGGCCAGGCCCAAGTGGTGGCCCTGTCACTGGGTGGCGCTGGCGCGATGCTGATCACCGCCAACCAAAGCCTGCAGGCCGACGCGCTGGACGTGCCAGTGGTCAGCAGCGTGGGAGCCGGCGACAGCTTTCTGGCCGCCCTGGTCTGGGCGCTGGACCGTCAAGCCGATCTGGCCGACGCCCTTGCCACTGCCATGGCCGCCGGGGCGGCAGCGGTAATGGCCAGCGGCACGGGGCTGTGCCAGCCGCAGGACATGGAGCGTTTGCGCGCGCTGGTCCGGGTCCGGCCGGCCACATGAACCTCGACCTTTCGGCCAATGACCCATGCCGTCTCTTTCTGGCCCTTTGGCCCGATGAAGAGGTCACGGTCCAGCTCTCCGGACACGCCAAAGCATGGGACTGGCCACAAGATTGCGTCCGATACGCCGCTTCCGACTGGCACCTGACCTTGCAGTTCATCGGCAGCGCACCCAGGTCATCCATCGAAGACATGCAGGCACGCTTGCAGATACCGTTCAGGCCCTTCAGCTTCGCGCTGTCCGTCCCACAGATCTGGCCATCGGGTCTGGCTGTGCTGGAAACCACAGAAGTGGCACCGGAACTTCAGGCTTTGCATGACCGGCTGAACCTGGCGTTACAGCACATGCAAGGGACCGTTGATCTTCGCCCCTTTCGTCCGCATGTGACCCTGGCTCGCCATGCACAACAGGCCTCATCGCCCAAGAGCACCGCGCCTGTCATCTGGCGGGTGCGCGACTATGCACTGGTTGAATCCACGGTTCTGCGCACCAGCAG
>CAXRGK010000127.1:0-4692 GCA_964230145.1 Burkholderiaceae bacterium
CCGATCTTGGCGCGAAGCGACTGAGGCGGCCCGACCGCCGACCCTGCCCACAACCGGCAAACACCGACGACATTCGCGCGCATGGGCGCGCTCCTACAATTGAACACCATGCACATTCATATTCTTGGCATCTGCGGCACCTTCATGGGCGGGGTCGCAGCCTTGGCCCGCGAAGCTGGCCACAAAGTCACCGGTTGCGACGCCGGCGTCTACCCCCCGATGAGCGACCAGCTGCGCGCCCTGGGCATCGACCTGATCGAGGGTTTTGGTGCAGAGCAGATGGCACTGCAACCGGACATGTATGTCATTGGCAACGTGGTCAGCCGCGCCCGCCTGCCGGACGGCAGTCCCAAATTCCCGCTGATGGAAGCGATTCTGGAGGCTGGAGCTCCCTACACCAGCGGCCCGCAGTGGCTGGCCGAACACGTGCTGCAGGGCAAGCATGTGCTGGCCGTGGCCGGCACCCACGGCAAAACGACCACCACTTCCATGCTCACCTGGGTGCTGGAGCAGGCGGGTCTGCAACCGGGCTTTCTGGTCGGCGGCGTGCCGCTGAACTTCGGCGTGTCGGCACGCCTGGGCGGCGGAAAATATTTCGTGATCGAAGCTGACGAATACGACACCGCCTTCTTCGACAAACGCAGCAAGTTCGTGCACTACCGTCCCCGCACGGCCATCCTGAACAACCTGGAATTCGACCACGCCGACATCTTTGACGACCTGGCCGCCATCGAACGCCAGTTCCACCACCTGGTGCGCACCGTGCCCGGCTCCGGCCGCTTGGTCGTCAACGGCCTGGAAGAAAGCCTCACGCGCGTGCTGGCGCAAGGCTGCTGGAGCGAGGTGCGCACCTTTGGCAGCGCCGTGAGCGACTTCGTGGCCCTGGGCGAACCCTCGCAATTCAAGGTGCTGCAGACCGGCCAGCCTGTGGCCGATGTGCAATGGACCCTTGGCGGCGTGCACAACCAGCTCAATGCGCTCGCTACCATCGCGGCCGCCGAGCATGTGGGCGTGGCGCCTGTCGTGGCGGCAAAGGCTCTGGCCAGCTTTGAAAATGTCAAGCGCCGCATGGAAGTGCGCGGCACCGTCAACAGCATCACCGTCTACGACGACTTTGCGCACCACCCCACCGCCATCCGCACCACAGTCAATGGCCTGCGCCGGCAGGTGGGCGATGCGCGCATCCTGGCCATCTTCGAGCCGCGCAGCAACACCATGAAGCTCGGCACCATGAAGGCCCAGTTGCCCTGGAGCCTGGAAGAAGCGGACCTCGCGTTCTGCCACTCAGGCGGGCTGGGCTGGGACGCCGTCTCGGCGCTGGCCCCCATGGGCGCACGGGCGCAGGTGGCCGACACGATCGACGGCGTCATCGCGCAGGTGCTGGCGCAGGCACGCCCGGGCGACCACCTGCTGTGCATGAGCAATGGTGGCTTTGGCGGCATCCACGCCAAGCTGTTGCAGGCCTTGCAACCGGCCTGATCCGAATGCTCAAGGACAGCGCTCGCCATCGGCGCATCGGCATTGGCCTGGTCACCCTGACCACACTGTGCTTTGCCTTGCTGGACACCACCGCCAAATGGCTGGTGCTCAGTCTGCCGGTGCTGCAGGTGGTGTGGCTGCGCTTTCTGACGCATTCCCTGTTCTCGCTGGCAATCTTCTCGCCTTCCATGGGGCTGGACCTGGTGCGTTGGCGTCAACCCCGGCTGCAGCTGCTGCGCGGGATCATGCTGGCAGTCATGACGGCTTTGAATTTCTGGGCCTTGCAATACCTGCAGCTGGCCCAGACCAGTGCGATGCAGTTTTCCGTCCCCATCCTGATCGCCGTGCTCTCGGTCTGGTGGTTGGGCGAACACCTGGATGCGCGCCGCTGGATCGCGATTGCGGTGGGTTTTGCCGGCGTACTGATCATCATCCGGCCCGGCAGTCACGCCTTTCACCCTGCGATCCTGCTTTCGCTGGGCAATGCCATTATTTACGCGCTGTTCAACCTGCTCACGCGCCACCTGGCCAGCAGCGAACACCCCGCCACCATGCAGCTGGCCTCGGCCATGGTGTCCACCGCGGTGCTCACGCCCTTTGCGCTGTGGACCTGGCAGACTCCCAGCAGCGGCTGGCAGTGGCTGATGCTGAGCGTGGCCGGCCTGAGTGGCGGTGCGGGCCACTACTTTGCGGCGCAGGCGCACCGCTTTGCATCGGCGGCAGTGCTGGGGCCTTTTCTGTACCAGCAGATCCTGTACATGACCCTGGGCGGCTGGCTGGTCTTTGACCAGGTCCCCGATCATGCCGTGGTGCTGGGCGCCGCCGTGGTCGTGGCCAGTGGCTTGTACCTTTTGTGGCGCGAATTTCAGGGAGCCCCCGCCGCACATTGATGTCGCCGGCTTGATCGGCCAGATCTTGCATGTCTCCCCATAATGACCCGGTGACATCCTCACCCGAACATCTGACTGGAGACAACATGGTCAACGATCTGAAGGACAAAGTCGTGCTCATCACCGGATCGAGCACAGGCATCGGCGCGGCAGCCGCTGTGGCATTTGGCAAACTGGGCGCACGGGTTGTCGTGCACTACAACAGCAGCCGGGCCCCAGCCGAAGAAGTCCTGGACAAGGTGAAATCGACCGGTGCGCAGGCCTACCTGCTGCAGGCCGATGTGCGCGACTCTGCCCAATGCAGGCAACTGGTGGCCGACACCATCAAAGCTTTCGCTCGCGTGGATGTCCTGATCAACAATGCAGGCGCACTGGTGCAACGCGCCCCCATCGAATCCATCACCGACGAACTGTTCGACGAAGTGGTTCACCTCAATGTGCGATCGGCCATGATGTGCAGCGCGGCCGCCGTTGAGGCCATGCGCCGACAGGGCAGTGGTGGCAACATCATCAATGTCACCTCTGTGGCTGCACGCCATGGTGGCGGAGCAGGCGCCTCGCTCTATGCCGGGTCCAAAGGCTTTGTGTCCACCATGACACGCGGACTGGCCAAGGAGCTGGTCAAGGACAAGATCCGCGTGAATGCCGTCGCTCCGGGCGTGATCACCACGCCATTTCATGAGCGTTTCTCGACCCCGGCGATGCTGGAGTCTTTCAGAAGCACCATCCCGATGAACCGCCTCGGCTCACCGGAGGAGTGCGCAGGTGCCTTTGTGTTTCTGGCCTCCGAGCAGATGTCTGGCTACATGACCGGACAGATCCTGGAGGTCAATGGCGGGCAATACATGCCCTGACATCGACCAGGGCACGCTCCACAGGCGCGTGCCCTTCACACATCAACGGGCTCGGCGAGCCTTCACTGCATCCGAAAGGATCTGCAGCACCTCTTCGCTGTCGTCCCAGCCGATGCAGGCGTCGGTGATGCTCTTGCCGTATTCCAGCGCGTTCACATCGTCTTTGCCCGGGGTGAACTTCTGCGCACCTTCGTGCAGGTGGCTTTCGACCATGACACCGAACACCTGACGCGATCCACCCGAGATCTGGCCCGCAATGTCTTTGGCCACTTCGACCTGCTTCTTGTGCTGCTTGGAGCTGTTGGCGTGGCTGAAATCGACCATCAGCGTGCCCGGCAGCTTGGAGGCTTCCAACTCTGCACAAGCCGCCGCCACACTGGCGGCGTCGTAATTGGGTGCTTTGCCACCGCGCAGGATCACGTGGCAGTCCTTGTTGCCCTGGGTCTGCACGATCGCGACCTGACCGTTCTTGTGCACCGACAGGAAATGGTGGCCGCGCGCGGCCGCCTGGATGGCGTCGGTGGCGATCTTGAGGTTGCCGTCGGTGCCATTCTTGAAGCCGATCGGCGCCGACAGGCCTGAGGCCAGCTCTCGGTGTACCTGGCTTTCGGTGGTGCGGGCGCCGATGGCGCCCCAGCTGATCAGGTCACCGATGTACTGAGGGGAGATCACGTCCAGGAATTCGCTGGCCGCGGGGAGCCCTGCGCGGTTGATCTCGATGAGCAACTGGCGCGCGATGCGCAGGCCTTCGTCGATGCGGTAGCTTTCATCGAGGTAGGGGTCGTTGATCAGGCCCTTCCAGCCCACGGTGGTGCGGGGTTTTTCGAAGTAGACACGCATCACGACTTCCAGCGTGTCGGCGTATTGGTCACGCAGCGGCTTCAGACGGCGGGCGTACTCGAGCGCGGCAGCGGGGTCATGGATCGAGCAGGGACCGATGATGACCAGCAGGCGGTCGTCGCGCCCGTGCAGGATGTGGTGGATGGTCTTGCGGGTTTTGGCGATGAGCTTTTCCACCGCCGTACCGGCGATCGGGAAAAAGCGCATCAGGTGTTCGGGTGGAGGCAGCACGGTGATGTCCTTGATGCGTTCGTCGTCGGTCTGGCCGGTTCGGTCTGCAGGGTGCTGTTGCCAGTTGTCCAGGTTGGCTTTGGCGTTCATCGAAGGCTCCTCGTGCTTGAAATGAAGGTTGGAAACAGGTGAAAAAAAACCGCCGGGCTTTGGGGCTCCGGCGGTTGGGTGTGAGGTGTTCGGGTGCTTACGCGTTCGCCTCTCGTCCGCCGGGGACTGAGAACCAAAAGTAAAAAAAGTAAAAGGCGAAGCGCGAAGACATGGGTATCAATGTATCACAGGTTTCTGACGGGGCTTGTCAGGGGATGTCCGGGGGCTTTTTCGCTGATCGTGCGCAGAGCGTTGAGAGGTGGCCAGGGCCAGGGCTCCTCATGCTGCGGGTACGCAGAAATCGTCAC
>CAXRGK010000128.1:0-2266 GCA_964230145.1 Burkholderiaceae bacterium
GGACCGGCCGCGGCAAGGCCCCCAAATGGATCGAAGGCAAAGACCGCGCGCAGTTCGCAATCGCCTGATCACCCGGCAGCACACTGATCCCAACCCCGCTCAGGCGGGGTTTGTTTTTTCAGGGACAATACAGCGGCAAGACACACACCGACTGCGCCCGATATTCATGTCCCCGCAAGAAGAAACAAACCTCAACAATTGGTATCTGGCCTACACCAAACCCCGCCAGGAAGAAATCGCCCGGGTCAACCTCGAGCAGCAGGGATTCGAATCTTATTTGCCGCTCTACAAGAAATTCAAAAAGACCGAGCAGGGGCCCGTCAGTGTTTTCGAACCGATGTTTCCCCGGTACATCTTTTTCCGTCCAGGCAAACCCGGGCAAAGCATTTCGGTGGTCCGCAGCACCAAAGGCATCACCACCATCGTGCGCTTTGGTTTTGAACCCGCGGTGATCGGCGAGGAACTGCTGCGCCGCATCCGTCAGCTCGAAGAAGACCGCAACCAGGCCACCCTGCTGGAGCTGAGCAACCTCAAGCCCGGCCAGACGGTGCGTCTCAAGCACAGCGCACTGGGTGGTGTGGAAGGGCTGATCCAGAGCGTTTCAAGCAAACGCGTGGCCGTTCTGCTCGAGATCCTGGGGCGACCGGCCGTTGTCCAGCTCGAACACCACCAGGTCGAAGTCAAGGACGAGTGACGCTGGATTCCCCGGTCAAGCCCAAGCTTTAATCCTGCCCCTCGGTCAGCGTATCGAGCTGGAACTGGCCGCTCTTGTGCCAGAGCCACACATCGGTGTAGGTCACCTTGGCCATGTGCTGTGGGGCAGGGTAGGGCGCCGCCGCGCGCACCATCTTTTCAATCTCGGCCATCACCTCGGGCGCGTGTTTGGGGGCGCGCTGCCAGTGGATCGCCTGCACCTGGCCGCGGCGGTCGATGTCCACGTTGAGCACGCCCACGGCATAGAGCATGGGCGGCAGGCGGCCTTTGTAGATCTTGCCCGGCTGCAGGGCATACAGGTGGCTGGCCGCGTCGCGGCGGTAATCCATGGGGGTGCGCGCCAGCGAAACGGCAGCAGAGGGCGCTGTGACAGCAGGTGCAGGGACGGCCTGCGAAGAAGAGGGCGGCGCAGGTGGCGTGCTGCAGCCTTGCAAAACGGCCAGCACGGCCAACGCCAAAGCGCCGGCCCACGCGCCAGGCATCCACGTCAGACCAGACAATCGGTTCAAGGCTCTCATCGCGTGCATACTCCGCAAACCCGATCCGTGAATTGTGGCACCTTCGCCCGCCGCTCACGCCACCCTTTGTCACCTCTTGCAACAGGAAGCCCCTTGATCTCGCTGCGCACCGCCCTGCAACACCTCGCCCAGGCACCGGCCGTTCTCGTCACCGTGCTCGACGTGAAAGGCTCCGTCCCGCGCGGCAGTGGCACCCGCATGCTCGTCTTTGCCGACCGTTTTGCGGCCACCATTGGCGGCGGCCACCTCGAATACCAGGCCATCGCGCATGCCCGTCGACTCCTGACCGGCGAGGCGCAGGAGCTGCGCATCCGCCACGTGCTGGGCCCCAGCCTGGGCCAATGCTGCGGTGGCGCGGTCGAGCTGGGCTTTGAGCAAGTGGGCGCTGCCGATGTCCAGCGGGTCAGTGAACTGCTCAGCCCTGCGCGCCAGCCCCTGGCCCTGTTTGGTGGCGGCCATGTGGGGCGCGCCCTCGTCCACACCCTGGCGCCTCTGCCTTTTGCCCTGCGCTGGATCGACAGCCGCGACGAAATTTTCCCGGCCGACGTGCCCGAAGGCGTCGAATGTGAGCACTCCAGCCCGGTGCAAGCCGCCGTGGCCGATCTGGCCCCTGGCAGCCGCGTGCTCATCATGAGCTTCAGCCACGCCGAAGACCTCGACATCGTCATCGCCTGCCTGCGCCGCATCCGCGAACGGGGTGACCTGCCTTTCGTCGGTCTGATCGGCAGCAAAACCAAATGGGCCACCTTCCGCCACCGACTCGAAGAGCGTGGCTTCACCTCCGCCGAAATCGACCACATCACCTGCCCCATCGGCATCCAGGGCATCACCGGCAAAGAGCCGGAAGTGATCGCCATTGCCGTGGCCGCGCAGCTGCTGCAGACAAGCACCCTCCGTTCGCCCTGAGCCTGTCGAAGGGTGAAAGGTTGCCTGCCTCCGTTCGTCCTGAGCTTGTCGAAGGGTGAAATGTTGCCTGTCTCCGTTCGTCCTGAGCTTGTCGAAGGATGAAATGTTGCCTGTCTCCGTTCGTCCTG
>CAXRGK010000129.1:0-2878 GCA_964230145.1 Burkholderiaceae bacterium
CCCCTGGAAAACCCTGGCACAGCCCTTGCAATGAACTGAACAAGGCCAAGGAAGGCCATGCGTGAAGCCACCCAACGGCGGGTGAGCTCACACCGGACAAAGGCGTCCCCGTGCGTTCGCGCCCTGCAGCAGCAGGCGCGAACACCACGAGGACGCCTTTTCGTTTTTGCAACTTGATGGAGTGTTCACCATGACCGACTTTCTCAAAACCAGTCTGAGCCGCCGCACCGTGCTGCAGGCAGCTGCCGTGGGCGCCGCTGGCGTGTCTCCGGCCCTGCGCGCGGTGGTGCATGCCGCAGGATCGGACGCCCCTGAAAAGAAGGAAGTGAAGATCGGCTTCATCCCTCTGACCGACTGCGCCAGCGTGGTGATGGCATCAAGCCTGGGCATCGACCAAAAATATGGCGTCAAGTTCGTGCTCAGCAAGGAAGCGAGCTGGGCCGGCGTGCGCGACAAGCTGGTCAACGGCGAGCTGGACTTTGCGCATGTGCTCTACGGTCTGGTCTACGGCGTGCATCTGGGCATTGGTGGCCCGAAGAAAGACATGGCCGTGCTGATGACACTCAACAACAACGGCCAGGCGATCACGCTCTCAAAGAAGCTGGCCGAAAAAGGCGCGGTGGACGGCGCGGGTCTGGCCAAGCTGATGGCAGGCGAGAAGCGCGAATACACCTTCGCCCAGACCTTTCCCACCGGCACGCACGCCATGTGGCTCTACTATTGGCTGGCCACTTACGGCATCAACCCCCTCAAGGACGCCAAGGTCATCACGGTGCCGCCGCCGCAGATGGTGGCCAACATGCGTGTGGGCAACATGGACGGTTACTGCGTGGGCGAGCCCTGGAACCACCGCGCCATCATGGACGGCATCGGCATCACCGCCGCCACCACGCAGGACATCTGGAAGGACCACCCTGAAAAAGTGCTGGGCACCACGGGTGAGTTCGCCAAGAAGTACCCCAACACCGCGCGCGCCGTGACGGCAGCCATCATCGAAGCAGGAAAGTGGATCGACGCCAGCCTGAGCAACAAGATGAAGATGGCCGAGACGATTGCCGACAAGAGCTATGTGAACACGGGCGTCGACGCGATCAATCAGCGCATCCTGGGCCGCTACCAAAACGGGTTGACTGGCGGCCTGGGCAAGACCTGGGACGACCCCAACCACATGAAGTTCTATGGCGACGGCGCCGTGACCTTCCCCTACCTGTCGGACGGCATGTGGTTCCTCACGCAGCACAAGCGCTGGGGCCTGCTCAAGGACCACCCGGACTACCTGACCGTGGCCAAGCAGATCAACCAGATCGACATTTACAAGCAGGCCGCCACCGCCGCGGGTGCGCCCGTGCCCAAGAGCGAGATGCGCAGCCACAAGCTGATCGACGGTGCGGTTTGGGACGGCAAGGACCCGAAGAAATACGCCGACAGCTTCAAGCTCAAGGCCTGAGGAGAACAGCATGGAAAGAAAAGACTGGCGGCCGTTCTGGCTGGCCGTTTTGCCGCCCGTGTCCGGTTTTGCCCTGCTGGTCGGCATCTGGGCACTGGTGTCCATCACCACCAAAGGCAGCATCCCCAGCCCCTGGGAGACCAGCCTGCAGGCGATCGACGTTTTCAGCGACCCGTTCTACCGCAAAGGCCCCAACGACCAGGGCGTGGGCTGGAACGTGCTGATGTCGCTCGAACGCGTGGCCATGGGCTTCGGTCTGGCGGCGCTGGTCGGCATCCCGGCCGGTTTCGTGATCGGGCGCTTTGCCTTCCTCTCGCGCATGTTCAACCCGCTCATCAGCCTGCTGCGTCCCGTCTCACCGCTGGCCTGGCTGCCGATCGGCCTGCTGGTCTTCAAGGGCGCCAACCCGGCGGCCATCTGGACCATCTTCATCTGCTCGATCTGGCCCATGGTCATCAACACCGCGGTGGGCGTGCAGCGCGTGCCGCAGGACTACATGAACGTGGCCCGCGTGCTCAACCTGTCCGAATGGAAGATCGCCACCACCATCCTGCTGCCGGCCGTGCTGCCCTACATGTTGACCGGCGTGCGTCTGGCCGTGGGCACCGCCTGGTTGGTGATCGTGGCAGCAGAAATGCTGACCGGCGGCGTGGGCATCGGCTTCTGGGTGTGGGACGAATGGAACAACCTCAACGTGCCGCACATCATCATCGCCATCTTTACCGTCGGCATCGTCGGCCTGCTGCTGGAGTTCGCGCTCATCAAGCTGGCCTCCCTGTTTACCTATGAAGAGGTGAAGGCATGAACACGAAGTACATCGACATCCAGGGCGTCGAGCAGACCTTCAAGACCAAGAAGGGCAACTTCCCGGCGCTGCGCGAGATCAACCTGACCGTCGCCAAAGGCGAGTTCGTGGCCCTCATCGGCCACTCGGGCTGCGGCAAGTCCACGCTGCTCAACCTGATCGCCGGCCTGACCACGCCCACCAGCGGCGCGCTGCTGTGCGCCAACCGCGAGATCGCCGGGCCCGGCCCCGAGCGCGCGGTGGTGTTCCAGAACCACTCACTGCTGCCCTGGCTGACCTGCTTCGAGAACATCTATCTCGCGGTCGAACGCGTGTTCGGCGCCACCGAAAGCCAGGCGCAGCTCAAGCAGCGCACCCACGACGCGCTGGCCCTGGTCGGCCTCACGGCCGCCGCGCAGAAGCGCCCCGGCGAAATCTCGGGCGGCATGAAGCAGCGCGTGGGCATCGCCCGCGCCCTGTCGATGGAACCCAAGGTGCTGCTGATGGACGAGCCCTTTGGCGCCCTCGACGCGCTCACCCGCGCCAAGCTGCAGGACGAGCTGCTGGAGATCGTCGCCCAGACGCAGGCCACGGTGGTCATGGTCACGCACGACGTGGACGAGGCGGTACTGCCGTCCGACAAGATC
>CAXRGK010000130.1:0-4255 GCA_964230145.1 Burkholderiaceae bacterium
ACCGCAAATCGTCACCCGGCCCCCACCCGAACCGAGGCCGTGGTGCATTCAACCCATTGTGCTCTGGCGCTCTGAATCACCACCGAGGTGCGAGAGGGGATGCGGCAGGTGACGATTTGCGGTACCCCGCCATGAGGAACCTGCCGCATCCCTTCTCGCACCGGCGCTCGCAAAAAGCAGAGCGTCAGATCAAGCGCACCTTCACGCTCTTGCCCTTGATCTTCCCACGCGACAGCTGAACACAAACGTTCTGCGCCAATTCGGCCTGAACCGCCACATAGGTCGAGAACTCGTTGACGTTGATCTTGCCCACCTGCTCGCGCGTCAGGCCACACTCTCCCGCCAGCGCCCCCATCACATCGCCCGGCCGGATCTTCTCCTTGCGACCGCCCACGATCTGCAGCGTGCGCATCGGCGGCAGCAGACGCCCCCCGGCCGCAGGCTTGAAGCTGTCGAGCGCCTGCCACTGTGACGCCTGACCCTGCAACACCTCGATCCTGCCCACACGCCCCATCTCGTCCATGCTGGCCAACGTGATCGCCAGCCCCTCGGCATCGCCCCGGCCGGTGCGACCAATGCGGTGGATGTGCACCTCCGGATCGGGCGTCACGTCCACGTTGATCACGGCTTCCAGGCCTTCCACGTCGAGCCCCCGCGCGGCCACATCGGTGGCCACCAGCACCGAACAGCTGCGGTTGGCAAACTGCACCAGCACCTGATCGCGTTCGCGCTGCTCCAGCTCGCCGTACAGCGCCAGCGCCACGTAGCCCTGCGCCTGCAGCACCTCCACCAGATCACGGCACTGCTGCTTGGTGTTGCAAAACGCCAGCGTGCGCTCGGGCCGGAAATGCGCCAGCAGCATCGACACCGCGTGCAGCCGCTCGGTCTCGCTCACCTCGACAAACACCTGGCGGATCTTGTGCGCGCTGTGCAGCGCTTCCACCTTCACCGTCTGCGGCGCGCGCATGAACTGCGAAGCCAGTTTGTCGATGCCTTCGGGGTAGGTGGCCGAAAACAGCAGGGTCTGGCGGTCTTTGGCGCACTGGCGCACCACCTTGGCAATGTCATCAAAGAAACCCATGTCCAGCATGCGGTCCGCCTCGTCCAGCACCAGCGTGTTCACGCCGGCCAGGCTGAGCGAGCCGCGCTCCAGATGGTCCAGGATACGGCCGGGCGTACCCACCACCACATCGGCACCATGCTCCAGGCTTTGCACCTGCCCACGCAGGGCCACGCCACCGCACAGGGTGACCACCTTCACGTTCGGGCGCGAACGCGCCAGACGGCGGATTTCCTGCGTGACCTGGTCGGCCAGCTCACGCGTGGGGCAGAGCACCACGGCCTGCACAGCGGCGCCAGGCGAGCCGGCGCCCGTGAGGCGCTCGACCAGCGGGAGGCCAAAGGCGGCCGTCTTGCCGCTGCCCGTGCTGGCCTGCGCAATCAGGTCATGGCCTGCCAAAGTGAGGGGCAGGCTGGCCGCCTGGATGGGCGTCATGCGGGTGTAGCCCAGTTGTTCGAGATTGGAGAGGGAAGCCGAAGACAGGGGCAGCGCGCCAAAGCTGTCCGAAGACGCAGGGGAAGAAGTCATGCCCCGATTATCGGCGGGGCACGCTTCAAGCGCTGATGCGGATCGGGATGGTGATGGGGCCGTCGTTGACCAACGCCACCTTCATGTCGGCCGCGAATTGGCCGGTCTGCACCACCGGGTGCGCAGCGCGCGCCAGCGCTACAAAGTGCTCGTACAGGCGACGCCCCTCGTCAGGCTTGGCCGCCTGGGTGAAGCTGGGGCGGTTTCCCCCGGCCACATCGGCGGCCAGCGTGAACTGGCTCACCACCAGCAGGCCGCCACCCACGTCCTGCACGCTGCGGTTCATCTTGCCGGCCTCGTCGGCAAAGATGCGCAGCTTGAGGATTTTGGCCAAGAGCTTGTCGGCCACCGCCTCGGTGTCGCCCTGCTCGGCGCACAACAGCACCAAGAGACCCGGCCCGATCTGGCCGATGACCTTGCCGTCGACCCGCACACTGGCTTCGCTCACGCGCTGCAGGACAGTGATCACGCCTGGCCTCCACCGGACCGCCCCAAGCAGGACAGAGCCCCCCAATGCAGAAGTAAGGGGCCCCACAGCCCCTGATTTAGGGACAGAGAGTACACACAGTGACGAACGTGGGGGCTCATGGCGTGTCCTTTGGATCATCGAAGTGCGCTTCGACGTCACTGGGCAAGAGCTGGATCGTGGCCCGCAGCCCGGGCACCGCTTCCATCAAGGTTTTTTCCACCCGGTTGCGCAAGGACGCGGCATGCCCCAGCGACCAGTTGGACGGCATGTGCATGTGCATGTCCACAAAGCGGCGCTGCCCGGCCTTGCGGGTCACCACATGGTCAAAGCGGATGATGGCGCGGCCATCGATTTTGTACACAAAGCCCTCCAGCAACTGCTCGATCTGTTGCTGGACTTCGCTCTCGACCGCTTCGTCCATGAGGCCTTGCGAGGACTGCCAGACCAGGTGCGCGCCTTCCTTGAGGATGTTGAGCGCCACGGCCATGGCCACCACCGCGTCCAGCCACAGCCAGCCCGTCACCCCCACCAGCACGATGCCCACGACCACGCCAACCGATGTCCAGACGTCGGTGACGAGGTGGCGGGCATCGGCTTCGAGCGCCAGCGAACGGTGCTCGCGCGCAGCCCGGAACATGACCCATGCGAGCAGTCCATTGAGCGCCGAGCTGCCCACCGACAGCACCAGGCCCAGACCGACCTGCTCGATCGGCTGAGGGTCGAATACGCGGTGCCCGGCCGCCCACAGGATGCCCAATCCGGCCACGATGATGAGGATGCCCTCGAAACCCGAAGAAAAATACTCGGCCTTGTGGTGGCCATAGGGGTGGTCTTCGTCCGGCGGCGCCTCGGCCACCGTGACCATCAGCAGACCAAACATGGCGCTGGCCAGGTTGACCAGCGACTCCATCGCGTCAGACAACAGGCCTACCGAGCCAGTGAGCCACCAGGCCAGCGTCTTGAGGGCGATGGTGATGACGGCCACCGCCACCGATGCCCAGAGCAGACGTTTGGGGGTGAACCAGACAGAAGCCATGTTCATGCGGTGAGGGTACACCCAGGCGGCAAACGCCAGATGACCAAGCTCAAGCCAGGGTGACTTTGGCGAACTTGCGCTTGCCCACCTGCACCACGCAGGTACCGGCTTCGACCTTGAGGCCTTTGTCGCTGATGACCGCGCCGTCGATGCGCACACCGCCACCTTCAATCAGGCGGTTGGCCTCGCTGGAAGAGGGCGCCAGACCGGCGGCTTTGAGCAGGGCACCAATGCCCATGGGCGCGCCCGACAGGGACACCTCGGGAATATCTTGAGGAATGCCGCCCTTGCTGCGGTTGATGAAATCCTGCTCGGCCGCATCGGCAGCAGCGGCACTGTGGAAGCGCGCCGTGATTTCCTTGGCCAGCATGACCTTGGCGTCCTTGGGATTGCGACCGCCCTCGACTTCCTTCTTCAGGGCATTGATCTCGGCCAACGACTTGAAGGACAGCAGGGTGTACCAGCGCCACATCAGCGTGTCCGAAATGCTCAGCACCTTGGCAAACATGGTGTTGGGGTCTTCGGTGATGCCGATGTAGTTGTTCTTGGACTTGGACATCTTGTCCACGCCGTCCAGCCCTTCAAGCAGCGGCATGGTCAGGATGCACTGCGGCTCCTGCCCGTATTCGGCCTGCAGGTGACGGCCCATCAGCAGGTTGAACTTCTGGTCGGTGCCGCCCAACTCCAGATCGCTCTTGAGCGCCACCGAGTCGTAGCCCTGCATCAGCGGGTAGAGGACCTCGTGCACCGAAATCGGCGTGCCGGCATGAAAACGGTCGTGGAAGTCGTTGCGCTCCATCATGCGGGCCACGGTGTACTTGGCGGCCAGCTGGATCATGCCGCGCGCGCCCAGGGGGTCGCTCCACTCGCTGTTGTAGCGGATCTCGGTGCGCGCCGGGTCCAGCACCAGGCTGGCCTGCTGGTAGTAGGTCTCGGCATTGACCTTGATCTGCTCGGCCGTCAGCGGCGGGCGGGTGCTGTTGCGGCCGGACGGGTCCCCGATCAGGCTGGTGAAGTCACCGATCAAAAAGATCACCTGGTGCCCCAGGTCCTGCAGCTGGCGCATCTTGTTGAGCACCACGGTGTGGCCGATGTGGATGTCCGGCGCGGTCGGATCCAGCCCCAGCTTGATGCGCAAGGGCACCCCTGTCGCCTCCGATTT
>CAXRGK010000131.1:0-12273 GCA_964230145.1 Burkholderiaceae bacterium
GTTATGGGGGGTGTGAACGGTCATGGGGTCGATAGCCTGAAAAGTGCTGTTGCAGCAAAACGAAGACAACGGCTGGCTATCACCCCAGTGCCGCGAGGCAGGGCGAATGGCTTGCTGGGAAAAGTAAAGGTGTGGCAGACCGCGGGGCCCGCCTCACCAGAAGGCTTTACTTGAAGCCTACGCGGTCAAGCATCTGCTGGACCTTGATCTGGTTCATGCCCACGGCGCTGATCGGGATCAGTTCGCTCTTGAAGCTGCCGCCGGTCATGGCCTTGAGGGCCGGATTGTCAAAGCTCACCCCTTTGGCGGCGGGCCACTCGTTGTTGCCGTTGGCAAAGTGGTTTTGAGCCGAGGGGCTGGCCAGGTATTCGAGGAACGTGACGGCGTTGTCCACGTTCTTGGCGTTTTTGGCCACAGCACCACCGGCAATGTTCACATGCGTGCCCCAGCTGGACTGGTTGGGGAAGACCACGCCGATCTTCTCGGTCACAGCACGGTCGGCCGGGTTGGTGGAACGCATCAGGCGCGCCAGGTAATAGGTGTTGGTCAGCGCCACGCCACATTCGCCGGCAGCCACCGCCTTGATCTGGTCGGTGTCGCCACCTTTGGGGCTGCGCGCCATGTTATCCACCAAGCCCTTGAGCCAGGTTTCGGTTTTTTGTGGGCCCAGATGCTCGGTCATGGCGCCGAACAGGCTCAGGTTGTAGGGGTGTGAGCCCGAGCGGATGCACAGCTGGCCCTTGTATTTGGGATCGGCGAGCTTTTCGTAGCTGTCGAAATCGGCCTTGCTGTACTTGATCTTGTCGAACACGACCACACGTGCACGGGTGGACAGGCCAAACCAGGAGGTGCCGCCGTTATCCAACGGCTTGGCGCGCAGGTTCGCTGGAATGGCGTCTTCCAGTACCTTGGACTTGACCGGCAGGAACAGGCCATCCACTTCGGCGCGCCACAGACGCGAGGCATCCACGAGCAGGATCACGTCGGCGGGGGAGGCGGCGCCTTCGGCTTTGAGGCGAGCGAGAATACCGGCATCGTCTGCGTCCACGCGGTTGATTTTGATGCCCGTGGCCTTGGTGAAGTCGCTGTAGAGCGCTTCGTCGGTCGGGTAATGGCGGGCCGAATAGATGTTCAGGACCTTGTCTTCGGCCATGGCGGAAGTGGTCAGGGTCAGAGCAGCGATCAGTGCGAAGAGTGGTTGGCGGTTCATGTGGCGACGCGTGACGGGTTTCAACGGGTTGGAAGTATAAACTAAATGCGAATCATTATCAATAACATTGCCGGACCACTGGTTTTGACTGTGCTCAGCCTGTTTCTGGTGGCGTGTGGATCGGCGCCTGTAGCGCCCTCCGTATCCGATGTGGCACAGCCCGACAAAGCGGCTGCTCCCGAACGCCGTGCTGCACGCATCGGTCTGGCTTTGGGGGGCGGTGCGGCGCGTGGTTTCGCCCATGTGGGCGTGATTCAGGTGCTCGAAGAAGCCGGGCTTCATCCGCAGTTGGTGACCGGGACTTCTGCCGGTAGCCTTGTGGCGGCTTTGTATGCCAGCGGCAAAACCAGCCAGGAGTTGCGCCGCGTGGCGGAAACGATGGAGGAAGCCGAAATCACCGATTGGATGATGCCGATCCTCAACCGCGGCGCCTTGCGCGGTGAGGCGTTGGCCAAATACGTCAACACCCAGGTGGGTGGCAAGGCCATCGAACAGATGAAGATCCCGCTGGGCATTGTGGCCACGGACCTGCGCACAGGCGAGGCGGTCACCTTCCGGCGCGGCAACACCGGCTCTGCCGTGCGTGCATCCAGCGCTGTGCCAGCCGTGTTCCAGCCGGTGCGCATTGGGGAGCGCGAATACGTGGACGGGGGGCTCGTCTCGCCGGTGCCCGTCAAGCAGGCGCGCGAGATGGGCGCCAATTTCGTGATTGCGGTGGACATTTCCAGCGACCCGGAGGGCAACCCGGCCGGCGACACTTTCCAGATCCTGATGCAGACTTTTGCCATCATGGGCAAGAGCATCAACACATTGGCTCTGCGCGAGGCCGAGTTTGTGGTGCGCCCGTCTCTGTCCGGCGTCAAGAGTGCCGACTTTGGCGCACGTCGCCGCTCGATCGAGGCGGGCCGTAGCGTGATGCTGGCCATGCTGCCGCAGCTCAAAAGCCGGATTGCCGCATTTGAGCGCGGCGAGTGAGTGATGGCGGGACGTATCTTCTTTCTTTTTGGCAGGAGCGGCCTCCTGCCTCTGCCGGCGCAGCGCGCGGACACAAAAAAAGAGGGCTGATCTTGCGATCAGCCCTTCAAGGGATCCCTGAATCTCTGCGATGTCGAAAGGATCCGAGGAGACAACTCGAAACTGGGGTCTCTCAGGCCTTTTTCAAGGCCTGTCGGAAATCAGCGCTTCTTGCTGGACTTGGCAGCAGGTGCGGCGGCCGTGACGTTCTGAGCCATGGCGTTGAAGTTGGATTCAGCCAGGTCAGAAGCCTGTTTGACCGCTTTCTGCACGGACTCGAAAGCGTTGTTGGCAGCAGCCACGGCGCCCTTCATCATGGCCACGGCGGACTCGGAACCGGCCGGGGCATTGGAAGTGGCGGTGTCGAGCAGGCTGGCGAACTGCTTCTGTGCCAGGGCGGCCTGTGCTTCGAAGGCCTTGGTGAAGTCGCCACCGGTGCCGGAAGCGATGTCGTAGAGCTGACGGCTGTAGACGGCGGCTTTTTCGGCCAGGGGCTGGAACAGGTTGGCCTGCAGGGCCAGCAGTTCCTGGGCGTCTTTCACGCTCAGGGCGGATTGGGTGTTCTGGGCAGACTCGCTCAAAGCGGCCTTGGCAGCGGTCATGTTCAGCTCAACGAGCTTTTCCACACCTTCAAAGGCCTTGGCGGTCAGACCGAACAGGGTCTCGACGTTGGCTTTGTGCGAAGCAACGATTTGTTCAGCGGTCATCATGAAAATCTCCAATTTGAAAGTTTAGGGTGGACTGCGCTGAAACTGACCCTTGGGCCGATACAGCATGTTGCAGTGCAGCATGACTTGAAGTATGCGGGTTATCCCATGGCCTTGCAAGAGGTTTTGCCGCTTCAGGCATCTGTTTAGAGAGCATTTTCTAGAATTGGCAAATTGCTATGCACGCCTACTACGCCGACCATTTCGTCCTGCCCCTGCCCGAGGGCCACCGTTTTCCGATGCGCAAGTACAGCCGCCTGCGCGACCGGCTGGCCGCTGAGGTCCCAGGGGTGCGCTTTTTCGAGGCCCCGGCGGCCAGCGACGGTGAGTTGGCGTTGGTGCATGCGCCAGCCTACATCCAGGGCATCGCGCAAGGCACGCTGGAGGCTTCGGTGTACCGCGAAATCGGGTTCCCCTGGAGCCCGGCCATGGCCGAGCGGGCCAGGCGTTCGGTAGGGGCGTCGGTCGCCGCGGCCCGCGCCGCGCTGACCGAAGGAGTGGCCGGCAATCTGGCTGGGGGTACCCACCACGCCTATGCCGACAAGGGTGGTGGTTTTTGCGTCTTCAACGACATTGCGGTCACCGCCCGGCTGATGCAGGCCGAGGTGGGGCGCCAGCGCAAGTCGCCTTTTCGGGTGGCTGTCGTCGATCTCGATGTGCATCAGGGCAACGGTACGGCCCGCATCTTTGCGCAGGATCCGAGTGTGTTCACCCTGTCGCTGCATGGCGAGAAGAATTTTCCCTTCCGCAAGGAGCCCAGCGATCTGGATGTGGGCCTGCCCGATGGCTGCACCGATGAGGCCTACATGCAGGCCCTGCACCAGGCGCTGGCCGAGCTGGAAGGGCGGTTCGAACCGGACATGGTGATCTACCTGGCTGGAGCCGATGTCCACGAAGGCGACCGGCTCGGACGCCTGAAGCTCACGACGGACGGCATGGCTGCACGCGATCGCACGGTGCTGGACTGGGCCTGGCAGCGTCGCCTGCCGGTGGTGCTGTGCATGGGCGGTGGCTATGGCCACGACATCGAGACCACGGTGGCTGTGCAGGTCCAGACTTGGTCCATCGCGCTGGAGTACCAGCAGCGCTGGCAGACCCGGGCCAGGTTGCATGCCTGACAGGGGGCGTCATGTGGGGCTGGCACAATCGGCCGCCATGAACGCTGTCGCCAAACCCCAGCCTGAGGGCCGGGACGCCTACAAGGCTTATCGCCCCATCACCACCCGCTGGATGGACAACGACGTCTATGGCCATGTCAACAACGTCGTTTACTACAGCTGGTTCGACACGGCGGTCAATGCCACCCTGATCGAACAGGGCGTGCTCGACATCCACGGCGGCCAGACGATCGGCCTGGTGATCGAGACGCAGTGCAACTATTTCGCGCCGTTGGCCTTTCCGCAGACCATCGAGGCGGGCATCCGCGTGGCCAAACTGGGCACCTCCAGCGTGCGCTACGAGGTCGGCCTGTTTGCCCAAGGCGAGCCGCTCACGGCCGCCAAGGGGCATTTCGTCCACGTCTATGTGGACCGCGAAAGCCGCCGCCCGGTGCCGCTGCCTGCGCCGCTCAAACAATTTCTGGAGACCCTGACATGAACAACTTTCCGCCCAAGCACCAGGTGAGCACAGTGGTGGCCGACCCGGCCAGCGTGGATGCCGCCATTGGCAGCCGCTTTTCGGCCCGTGCCTTTCTGGACAAGCCGGTCGACAAAGCCGTGCTGATGGAAGTGCTGGAGCTGGCGGGACGCGCCCCCAGCGGCACCAACACCCAGCCCTGGAAGGTCTATGTGCTGCAAGGCGCCAAACGCGACGAGCTGGTGAGCAAGGTCTGCGCCGCGCACGACGCCATGGCTGCCAACCCGGCCCTGGCCGCTGAATACGCCGAGGAATACGACTACTACCCCGAAAAATGGGTCAGCCCCTACATCGACCGCCGCCGCGAGTGCGGTTTCGGCCTGTACAAGGTGCTGGAGATCGGCAAGGGTGACAAGGCGCGCATGCACGCGCAGCACCAGCGCAACTTCAAGCTGTTCGACGCACCCGTGGGCCTGATGTTCACCATCGACAAGGTCATGGGCCGTGGCAGCCTGCTGGACTACGGCATGTTCCTCCAGACCCTGATGATCGCGGCACGTTCGCGTGGCCTGCACACCTGCCCGCAGGCGGCGTGGAACAACTTCAGCAAGATCATCCTGCCGCTGGTGGGCGCGGGCGAGAATGAAATGATGGTCTGCGGCATGTCGCTGGGCTATGCCGACACCTCGGCCGTGGTCAACAGCTTCCAGACCACCCGCGTCAGCGCGGCCGACTTCACCCACTTCGTGGGCTGACCGCAAAGGGGCAGGTTTGGGGCTCGACAGTCTTGCACTGCAGTTGTTGGGCGGCCTCAGCCACGCCACCACGCTGTTCCTGATGGCCTGCGGGCTCACGCTGATCTTTGGCGTGACGCGCATCGTCAATTTCGCGCATGGCAGTTTCTTCATGCTGGGCGCGCTGGTGTCGGCACATGCGGTGACGAACTGGTGGCCAGTGCTGGGCGAATCGGCCTTGGGCTATGCGACGGCCATGCTGCTGGGCGCGGCGGTGGCCAGCGTGCTCGGGGCGGTGGCCGAGTTCGGCCTGCTGCGCCGCATGCGCCGCGCGCCCGAGCTGTACCAGCTGGTGGCCACCTTTGGCCTGACGCTGGCCCTGCACGACGCCATGTTGTGGGCTTTCGGGCCTGAAGAAGTGTTTGCCCCGCGCTTTCCCGGCCTCAAGGGTGCAGTCGCGCTGGGCGAGGCGTATTTCCCCACCTGGCAACTCTTCACCATGGCATTGGGCCCGCTGGTTTGGTGGGGCCTGCACCTGCTGCTCACGCGCACGCTCTGGGGCCGCCAGGTCAAGGCCGCCACACAGGACCGCGAGATGCTCGATGCGCTGGGGGTGAACCCGGCGCCGCTGATGCTGGGCGTGGTCATGCTCGGCTGTGCGCTGGCCGGACTGGCCGGAGCGCTGCAGCTGCCCCGCGAGCCGGCCCACCTGCAGATGGATGTGAGCGTGGTGGTGGAGACCTTTGTGGTGGTCGTCACGGGTGGGCTGGGCAGCGTGGGCGGGGCCTTTGCGGCTGCTGTGCTGATCGGCGTGATCCACGCGCTGGGTGTGGCCTTGGTGCCCGAAGCCACGCTGGTGCTGGTGTTTTTGACGATGGCGGTGGTGCTGGTGCTGCGCCCTCAGGGTCTGGGCGGCGCCGCGCTGGCGGTGCCCCAGCGCGAGGCGGTACCTGTGTTTTCCGCGCTGCCGTCCGGCCGGACGGGCGGGGTGGTGCAGGGGCTGGTGGCGCTGGTCTTGCTGTGGGCGCTGGGGCAGGGCGACTACAGCCGCAGCCTGACCGAAGACCTGCTGGTCATGCTGCTGCTGGGCTTGAGCTTGCAGGTGATGATGGCCCTGGGCGGTCTGGTCAGCTTTGGCCATGCGGCCTTTTTTGCGCTGGGCGCCTACGGTGCAGCGCTGGCGCACCTGCACGCGGGCTGGGGCCTGTTGCCTGCGCTGGTGGCCGGCATGGCGCTGGCGCTGGCCGTGGCGGCCGCGTTCGGTCTGGTGCTCACGCGCATGAGCGGGGTGTACCTGGCCATGCTGTCTCTGGCGCTGGCGCAACTCATCTGGGCCGGGGCCAGCCAGTGGGTGGGATTGACCGGTGGCGACAATGGCCTGATCGGCCTTCAGCTCATTGCCGCCGAGTCGCGTGCGGTGTTCGGCTGGGGCCTGTTGGCGCTGGTGCTGGCCTGCGTGGCCCTGCTGGGGCGCTGGAGCGCGTCCAGCCGCGGTGCGGCATTGCAGGCGCTGCGCGATGCACCGCTGCGGGCGGCGGCCAGCGGCCTGCCGGTCAACCGCCTGCGCTATCAGGTGTTTGTGCTCAGTGCCACGCTGGCCGGTCTGGCCGGTGGCTTGTGGGCCGCCATCAAGGGCGCGGTGTTCCCCTCGGCTGCGGGCGTGGCCACCTCGGTCGACGCGCTGCTGGTGATTTTGCTGGGTGGCGTGCACCAGCTCTGGGGCGCGTTGGTCGGCAGTGCGCTGCTGGTCTGGGGGGGCGCTGAATTGGGGCGCGGGCTGGACTACTGGCGTGGTGTGCTGGGGCTGGTGATCATGGGGGTCATGGTGCTCTCGCCCAGCGGCGTGCTGGGCGGCTTGCGGGACTTGTGGTTACGCACCAGGAGAGGCGCATGAGCCTGAAGGTGCAGGGTCTGAGCCGCCATTACGGCGGTGTGAAAGCGCTCGATGGCGTGAGCTTCGAGGTGCTGCCGGGCCAGTGCGTGGCCCTGATTGGCCCCAACGGCGCGGGCAAGTCCACCTGTTTCGCCTGTCTGGCGGGGCAGCAGATGCCCGATACCGGGCAGGTGGTGTGGCATGGGCAGGATGTGACCGGCCTGTCCCCTTCGCAGCGTCAGGCCCTGGGCATGGCCCGCACTTTTCAGGTGGCGCAGACCTTTGAAGCCCTGACCGTGGCGCAGAACCTGCAACTGGTACGCGCCCGTGACCGTCTGTCCTGGTGGGACCGGCTGGCCGGGCGCGAACATGAACAGGCGCTGCTCGATCTGTCCCAGGTGGGGTTGACGCGACAGGCCGACGCCGTGGTGGCCGACTTGCCCTACGGCGTCAAAAAGCGGCTGGAGTTGGCCATGGCGCTGGCGGGCCTGCCGGCGCAGGGCGAACGTCTGCTGCTGCTCGACGAACCGGCCGCCGGGCTGGCCCCTGCCGAACGTGCCGACATGATGGCGCTGGTCCGCAGGGTGGCCGCCAACGGTGTGACGGTGCTCTACACCGAGCACAACATGGATGCGGTGTTCGGCGTGGCCGACCGCGTGCTGGTGCTGATGCAGGGCGCCCTGGTGGCCGACGGCACCCCCAAGGCCGTGGCCCATGACCCGCAGGTGCGCGAACGCTACCTCGGTCAGGACTTTGACACACACCTTGCTGAAAGGGGTTTGCCCGATGCTCGCGGTTGAAGGCCTGAACGCCTGGTGGGGGCATGCGCAGGCCCTGTTTGACGTGCGTCTGCAGGTGGATGAAGGCGAGCTGGTGGTGTTACAGGGGCTCAATGGCGCGGGCAAGTCCACGTTGCTGCAGTCACTGATCGGGATCGGCCCGCGGGTGCAGGGCCGCATCGTCTGGGACGGTCAGGCCATCCAGCACTGGCCCGCCCACCGCCGCGCGCGTGCCGGGCTGGGTTTTGTGGCCGAAGACCGGCGTCTGTTCACCGGCCTGACGGTGGAAGAAAACCTCTGGATTGCCGCGCAGGCCGGGGGGCAGGGCACACCTGCGCAGCGGCTGCAGCGCGTCATGGCGCTGTTTCCGCAGCTGCAAGCCATGCTGGCCCGCCCGGCCAGCCAGATGAGCGGTGGAGAACAGCAGATGCTGGCGCTGGCGCGTACCCTCATGACGGGTCCGCGCCTGCTGCTGCTCGATGAACCCTGCGAGGGCATCGCCCCGGTGCTGGTGGCGGCCATGCGCGACGCGCTGCTGCAACTGGCCCGCGAGGGCATGACCCTGCTGGTGGCCGAGCAAAACCACATCCTGGCGGCGCATGCGCACAGGGTGTTGAATCTGGTGGGCGGCCGGCTGGCCTGAACCTCAAAGCCAGCGAAATGCGGCTGCAGCCACCAGGGTGGGGGGCAAGGCAGCCAGCAAGAGCTTGACGGGCGAGATGGTGTTGTCTTCGAAGTGGTGTTTGAGGATGGCGGCACCGGCCGGGTTGGGCGCGTTGGCGATCAGCGTCAGGCCCCCGCCTGTCACCGCACCGGCCACCAGCGCCACCTTGAAGTCATCACTCAGACCGGGCACCAGAGAGCCCAGGTAAGTGAGGGCGGCGTTGTCGGTGATGGCCGTCAGGGCCGTGGCGCCCCAGAACACGGCATCGGAGGACAGACTCATCAGCAAGGGCTCGAGCCACCATTGCTGCAGGCCCCCCAGCACCACCAGACCGGCCAGGAAAAAGGACACCAGCAGCGCCTCACGCAGAATCAGCGGGCTTTGGTGACGTCGGTAAGCGGTGGCAAAACCCAGAAACAAGAGCACCAGACCGATGAACACCACCGGGTGGTGCGCAAACACCACCACCCCAGCCAGCAGCAGCAGGTGGACGGTCACCACACCCCACGGAACAGCAGCCTCTGCGGCGGACGGGGTCGGGACCAGCTTGCGCAGTTCATGGCGCATCAGCCAGGTGACGCCCAGTGCATTGACCGTCACGGCCAGCGCTGCCTTGCCGCCGAAGGTCTGCAGCATGAAGGCGATGTCCCATTGCCAGGCACTGGCCACCATCAGCACCGGCGGTGCGGCAAACGGGGTCAGGGTGCCGCCGATCGACACGTTGACGAACAGCACGCCCAGCGTGGCGTACTTGAGCCGTTTCGAGACGGACTGGGCGAACAGGCTGTCACGCAGCAACAGGGCGCCAAGCGTCATGGCCGCCGGCTCGGTGATGAAGGAGCCCAGCAGTGGCACCAGCGACAGCACCAGCAGGTACATGGCCAGCATGGGCGAACCGGGCCACAGCGCCGTCAGCCGCAGCACCCCCTGGCGGGCCAGGGCCAGCACCGGACGGGTGCCGGCAATGACCATGATGGCGAAGACAAAAAGTGGTTCCGTGAAGTTGCGCGACTCGAGGTACTCGAGCGTTGCGGTTTGGCCAATCAGGCCAAAACACAGCCCCATGAGCACGGTGGCCCACAGACCGAACACCACCTCGACTTCACCCAGCAGATGCCACAGGCCAGCGTGGCGTGGTCGCGAGTGGGCCAGGTGTTCGAACCAGCGGGTAGAAAACGAATGGACCAGGGCCAGCGCAAAAACGGCGGCGGCCAGCCATTGCAGGGCGGGGGTGTGCAGGGCAGACATGGACGTGACTCCGGGTGCGAGGCGGCCCGACCTTCGCACATGCCTGTCACACCTTCTGTGGTGCAACACCCGAAGCTGCATTCTAACCAGGCTGATCAGGCCAGGGGGTCAGTGCGGCGGCCACACAAAGCTATGGGGGGCATGGCGAACGCGTTCGCGCAAGGCCCGGGCGATACGGCCGCGCTGCAAGGCCTGCACATCCTGCGCCACCAGCGCCAGCCGAAAGGCCAGATAAAAGCTCACACCCAGGTTCAGCGGGCCCACCACCAGCACGCCGGCCACCGCCCACCAGAAGTCCGGCGTTGAAAGTGTCTGCCAGCCCAACGCATGGACGGCGGCTGCGACCTGCCCGGCCGACAGGGTGACGTGCCGCACCTCAAGGTTCAGGCCGAAGAACTGGGTCAGTGCCGGGGTCAGGCCGAGCAAGAGGCCCAGCGAGATGTTGCCGCTCAGGCCCGATATGTTGCGGCGCATGAACACGGACAGCTGCCACGCTCTGCGTTGACCGAAGACCCGCCACAGGCCACGGTGGTAGCGCAGGGCGGATTCCAGCTGGTGCAGCACGAAGGCGTTTTCTGTCCAGCCTGCGATCAGGCTGGACGCAAACAGCAGTACGCCGGTGAAAGCCGCATAAATGGCCGTGGGTCCGAGCAGGTGCATGTCGCTGAGCACATGACGGGCTTGTGTTTCGGTCAGCATGCCGGCCTGACCGCTGGCGACCAGTGCCCAGCAGATCAGCAGCACCGTGGGGACCACGGCCGTGAGGTTGCCGACGATGGCGGCCACCTGCGAGCGGTACAGGTGGGCCACCTCGTCCACAAAGCCTTCCACATGGCTGGCGTCGTCCAGATGCTTGAGCCGGGCGGCCATGGCGGGCGCTGTCACAGCCGGCTGTTTGGTGGCCACGGTCCAGTGCAGCAGCATGATGGCCACAAAAGAGATGGCGTAGTTCATGCCGGCAGCCAGCCCCGTCCAGAACGGTGATAGCGCCAGGCCATACAGGCCAAATTTGGCCCAGGTGGTCAGTCCGATGATGCCGCCGCCGCCCAGCGCCTTGCCCAGCATGGCCCGGAATTCGGCCATGTTGCGGGTGATGTAGTGTTCGCCACTTTCTGCGCTGCGCTCGGTGATCTTGGCGGCCAGCAGGTGCATGTTGCTGCGCCACAGCGCCCGCAGGCTGCGGGTGTTGTGCGCCGATTGCGCCAGATGGGCCAGCAGGTGGCACATGGCGGGGATTGGTGAGGGCGCCATCAGGGTGTCGATCAGCAGCTTGCAGCGGATCACCCGCTCGCGCAGCTGGCGCAACCGGAACACGATGCCCACAGAAATGCCGTTGTTTTCCAGATGGGTGTAGATGCCCGAAGCGGCCTGCCGGCAGGCATCCAGCCCCTGGCGCAAGGTCAGCGCCGCTTGCGGGCCAGCTTCGGGGTGACCCAGGCTGTGCCTGAAGGCATCGAGTTGGCCTTGCAGTGCATGAAAAGGCCGGGCATCGGTTTGCGGTTGCACCATGCGCGTGCGGATTTCGGAGGCGCAGCCAAAGGCGTGGATCTGGCCGATGCAGCAAGTCAGGGCGTCCAGCAGCTGAGCATCCAGCGTCTGGGTATGGCCTGGGCCGCCCATGAGCTGCTCCAGACCCTGCAGGGTTTGTTCGTCCAGACTGTGCAGCCAGCGTGCATCAAACGGCTCAGGGCTCAGAAAATGGAACAGCACCTCCCAGTTGGCGGTATCGGGCGTGGCGGGCAGGCTTTTCAGGCGCAGGCGACGGCCCAGTTCGCTGGCAAAGGATGTGCGCGGGGCAAAGCCCAGATCGGACAGCAGGGGGGTGGCGTCGAGTTCGGCGGTGGTCGACTGCCACCATTGCCTGAAGGCGGCCGTCAGGGCTGGTCGTGCCAGCAGCGCGTCCACCAACAGCCCCACCCGAGCCGCCGCATCACCCACGCTGCGACCATCTCCTCTGATCCATTGCACAACATCGTGCAGCCAGAGGTTGCGTTGCGCCAGATTTTCTGTCTGTTCCAATTGCTGGATGAGTGCCAGCAGCGATGACGAAGCCTGTGTGGCCATTTTTTCCCTTCTGCTGGCGCTTGGGTGCGCTGCCTCCCGGATGGCAAGCCGGTGTGCAGCCTGGATCGCAGGCTGCAGGGCACTTGCCTTAACATTGGTGGATTGCCATTTTATGTGCCACCCTTCCGCACAGTGCGACGCCCATGATCATCACCAGCCTGCTGGACACAGACCTTTACAAGTTCACCATGATGCAGGTGGTGCTGCACCAGTTCCCGGGTGCGCAGGTCGAATACAAGTTCAAATGTCGCAATCCAGGGGTGCAACTGGCGCCCTTTGTTGATGAAATCCGAAGCGAAATCCGTTCGCTGTGCAGCCTGAACTTCAAGGAGTCCGAGTTGCGTTATCTGCGCAGCTTGCGCTTCATCAAGAGCGACTTTGTAGATTTCCTGGGGCTGTTTCGCC
>CAXRGK010000132.1:0-11333 GCA_964230145.1 Burkholderiaceae bacterium
GTGATGCCCAGCAGCACGTCTTGCCCATCGAGCTGGACCAGTGCAATTTTTTGTCTCGGCCCCAGCGAGAGGGTTTCCACGACTTTCAGGCGGGCTGCAGAGCGGCCGCGCGCGCCACCGGCGCCTGACTGCAGTTTGCGCAGAGCCCAAAGGCAGCCCAGCAGCAGACCAATCACCAGCGCAAAGCTGAGCAGGTATTGCAGCCAGTCGAAAAAGCCGTTGTTCATGGGGAATGTCGCAAAGTCGGATCAGAGGTTGTCCAGACGCTCGGAGGCGGGAACCACCCGGGTGAGGCGGATGCCGTAGCGGTCGTTGACCAGCACCACTTCGCCCTGCGCCACGACGGTGTTGTTGACCAGCAGGTCCAGCGGTTCACCGGCGATGCGGTCGAGCTCCACCACGCTGCCCTGGGTCAGGCGCAGCAGGTCACGGATCTTGATCACGGCACGACCGACCTCGATTGACAAGGTGACCGGAATGTTCTGCAGCACGTCGGGATGGATCTGGCCCTTGTCTTCGCTGCCGGTTTCGGGGGAGGTGAGTTCTGTCATGGGGGAGGCTCCTTGCGGCTCATTTCGAGGCCATGGGGCTGGGGCCGACGCTGCCGGCGATCTTGATGGCGACCTGGCTGCCCAGGGCGCCGATTTCCACGTCGAACACCGGGATGTCGCGGATCATGGCGCGTGCGTGTTCGGACTTCTTGAAGGGCAACACATCGCCCGGTTGCATGGATTGCAGCTGCTGAAGCGAAATTTCGAGCTTGCCCAGCATGACCTGCAGTTCCAGTGCGGCATCGCGCGTGGCCTCGGCCAGCTGCTGGTGCCAGACCTTGTCGGATTCTTCGTCGCCGTCGCCTGTCTGCACGCGGCTGCGCAACAGGTCCCGCACCGGTTTGAGGGCCACATACGGAATCACCATGTCGACAAAGCCGGCGCCCTGGGCCGTGACTTCCGATTCGAAGCGGGTGAGGACAACCAGATCGTTTTCGTCGGCAATCTGGGCGAACTGCGGGTTGATTTCTGAGCTCACATGCTCGAATTCGACCGGCGTGATCGGGGCCCAGGCTTCCTTGAAGGAGCGGAAGAAGACCTGCAGGATGATTTTGATGATCCGCGTCTCGGTCGGGGTGAACAGGCGTCCAGGGGGCAGCTGCCCGACCCCGCGGCCAAAACCGCCGAAGAAGCTGTCGAGCGAGCTGAACACCACAGTCGGTTCGATGACCACCATGGCGTAGCCGCGCAAGGGGCTCATGCGCACGATGTTGACCGACAAAGGCGCACGCAGGTCCTTGAGGTAATCGCCAAAGCGCACGATCTGCGCGCGGGTGGGGTTGATGCGCGGGCTGGTGCGCAGCACTTCGAGCATGCCCAGACGGAACAGGCGGATGAAGCGCTCGTTGATCATGTCCAGTGACATGACGTTGATGCCCAGGCTGCTGTCTTCCGATGTCAGATCGTGCTTGCGCACGCTCGCGTCGGTGTTGTAGCCCGTGTCCACGGCCAGACTGCCGCTGTCCACGGCAGCAGACAGGGCGGCCAGCTCTTCAGGGCTCAGCAGGGGTGCGGTATCAGCCATGGCGCAATCGAAGACAGATCACTGGACAACGAAACTGGTGAAGAAGACTTCTTCGATGCCGCCGAAATCTTCGTATTTGCTCAGCACGGCATTCATGTCGTCGCGGATCTTGGCGGCCAGGTTCTTGCGGAAGTCGGGTGCGCTGAGGTCGGCCTCGGTGCTCTGACGCATGGCGTCCAATGCAGCCGAGCGCAAGGCGGGCTCGTGCTTCTTCACGTTCTTGAACACACGCTCGTCGTAGTGGGTCATGATCGACAGGCTCACCTGGATCACCTTGCGGGTGCCCGTCAGATTCGACACCAGGGGTTTTTCCAGTTCCATGTAGCTGTTCTCAAAGCGCGTGAGCTCAGGCGACTCCTTGGCCACCTTTTGCGGGCCGGAGGCGCCTTCCTTGGGTTCGCTGTTCTTGGCTTCCAGTTCTGCCAGCCGCTTTTCCATTTCATGGATGTCCTTGCGGTCGAAAAAACCCGTCAGGAACATGGTGCCCACCACTGTGCCGGCCAGCAGCACGATGGCCGCCACCGCAATGATGATGATCTTCACCAGGGGGGATTTCTTCTTGCCTTCAACTTCGACTTCTTCGTCAGCCATGATCTTTGTCCTTGAGTTGGGGGTCAAACCATCACGTCCCAGCCGTCCGCACGCCGGGGGCGCGGGACGAATGCGGTGGTGGGTTGTGCGGGCATTTCTGCAGTTTCTCGGTTGGTAAGGTTGGAGGCAATCGGTTGCTGACCGGGTGTCGGATCTCCGCCATTTTGGCGCTGCTGGCCGGTTCTGACGTCCAATGAAGCAACATCCATGCCCATTTGGTTGAGGCTCTCTTTCAGTCGGGACAGACCGTCTTGCAGCAATTCCCGAGTGGCGGCCTGCGGGGCCACAAAGCTGGCGTCGAGTTCACCGGCACGCATGCGCATTTCCACCTCGATGTGACCCAGATGGGCAGGTTTGAGCATCAGGCGCAGGTTCCAGTGTCCTCGCTCGAACTCGCGGATCATGCGCTCGCCAATGGCGTCCGCCATCTGGTCGGCCAATTGCGCCATCTGATCGCCGCTGGGCCTGTTGGTCTGGGCCTGGGGGCTGGCGCTGGCTTTGTCGTGCGCAGTGGCCACCGATGCGCTGTGCGCCGCCAGTGCGGGCGCGTCCCTGGCAGGGACGGCGTGCGGTGTCGGTGTGGGCGAATCGACACCTGAGGCAAGGGCTTGGTCTGTGGCCATCGCTGGTTCAGGAATCGACAGCTCACTCAAATCCAGCTCGGACTCGCTCCATGCTTTGTCTTCACTGGCCTTGCCGAGGCGAGGGGGGCTCATCGATGTGTCGGTCGCGGCCATTTGGGCCCAACGCAGGCTGCTCAGGGCAGGGCTGCTGTCCTTGTCGGCCAGCACGGCCGGGGCGTCGTGGGTGCTCTCGGCGGGGGCGGGTGAAGCGTTTTGCTGGACGGGGGGGGTGGACATCCAGGATGCAGCGCTGACCAGTGCCGCCGCACCAGCGGCAACCGAGGGTATGCGGGAAGAGGGTGCATCCAGGGTCGGTGTGCCGGGTGCTGTAACGGTTCCTGCGGCCCCAGGGGCTGCAGGTATCGCAAGGGACGGGAGGGTCTGCAGGGCGCTGGTGGCTGGACTTTCTGACGCCAGCTGGCTCGGCTGGGCTGTGCCGGACGGGCCGAGCAGCCAGGCAATCGCGTGGGCATCCAGCCCCTGGGCCCGGGCAAAAGCGGCCAGGCTGGCATCGTCGGGCACGGCGTCTTTGGCCGTGATCGCCTGCAGGCTGGGGCCGACATGGACCTGCTCCACGACCTGGCCGGCTGGCCAGGCTTGCATCCAGGCAGGCAGAAGGGGGGGGTCGGTCAAAGAGGTCGATTCGCCAGTTTTGTCTGTGTCGGCCTGGGTGGCAAGGCCTTGCCCGCCGTTGCCCTCAACCCAAAGCGACAGGGGCGACCAGAGCATTGCGGCGCCTGTGGCCTGGGTCGGCTCCAGACCTGCGGGACCCATTTGCTGGAGGGTGCGCGACATGACCTGGCCAAAGGCGGCGCTGCCTGCGGGCTCGGCGTTTGTGGAGGCTGCCAACAAGGTGTGTTCCTTGTTGGCAGGCGTGGCGCTTCCGATATCGAGGGCGTTGAGTGGCATGGTGTCTTTTCGCAAGGGCATGGACCCAAAGCGGCAATTTTTTGCCGCCCTGGCGGGCTTTGTCTTCTCATTGCAATTAATGCACCAGCTTTGCGCTGTGCTGGCGCCGGTTCCCATGCCCGGCAGACCCACTGGCACTGTCGGAGCCGATGGCATGCCCTTTGCATGCAACAGGGGGCAAGACCTGGAAATTCCTCCAAGTGATTGATTTCAAAACATTTTCTGGCTGAACATGAGCGTGATGAGTCTGTCAACTATCCGACAGAGCCTGGGTCGTTATGACTTCACCGGCCTGGGCATTCCTGCCCTGGTGCTGGTCATCATGGCCATGCTGGTGGTGCCCTTGCCGCCGCTGCTGCTCGATGTGCTGTTCACCTTCAACATCCTGGTGGGGCTGGTGGTGATCATGATCGCCATCAACACCCGCAAGCCGCTGGATTTCTCGTCCTTTCCTTCGGTGCTGCTGTTTGCCACCATGCTGCGCCTGGCCCTGAACGTGGCCTCCACGCGGGTGGTGCTGGTCAATGGTCACCAGGGCCACGATGCCGCCGGCAAAGTGATTGCCGCGTTCGGCGAATTCGTGATCTCCGGCAACTTTGTGGTCGGTTTCATCATCTTCGTGATCCTGACCATCATCAACTTTGTGGTGGTGACCAAGGGCGCGGGCCGCGTCTCCGAGGTCAATGCCCGCTTCACCCTGGACGCCATGCCTGGCAAGCAGATGTCGATTGACGCCGACCTGAATGCCGGGGTGATCGACCAGGCCACAGCCAAAAAGCGCCGCGAAGAACTGTCCCAGGAATCGGACTTCTTCGGCTCGATGGACGGTGCCTCCAAATTCGTCAGTGGCGACGCGATGGCCGGCATCCTGATCCTGCTGATCAACCTGGTCGGCGGTCTGGCGATTGGCATCGGTCAGCACAGCATGCCTTTTGCCGAAGCTGGCCGCACCTATGTGCTGCTGACGATTGGTGACGGTCTGGTGGCCCAGATTCCAGCGCTGTTCCTGTCGCTGGCCACGGCCATCATCGTGACGCGGGTCACCACGGCTGAATCCATGACGGAGCAGGCGTCCAGCCAGCTGTCGAACCCACCGGCCCTGTTCATTGCCGCCGGGATTCTGGCGGTCATGGGCATGGTGCCGGGCATGCCGCATCTGGTTTTTCTGCTGCTGGCTGCCGTCACGGCCGGACTGGGTTTCATGGCCCTGCGCAAACAGATCGAGCTGGAAAAAGGGGTGGCGCAAGAGGCACCTGCAGCGACCGATGCGCCCAAGGAACTCGATTGGGACGATGTCGAGCAAGTCGATCTGATCGGCCTGGAAATCGGCTACGGCCTGATTCCGCTGGTCAACCCGGAATCAGGCGGTCAGTTGATGACGCGCGTCAAAGGCGTGCGCAAGAAGCTGTCGGCCGAGCTGGGCTTTCTGGTCCAGCCGGTGCGCATCCGCGATGCGCTCAATCTGGAGCCCGACACTTACCAGATCCTGCTCAACGGCGTGGTCCGCGGCCGCGGCGAGGTGCGCGTCGGGCGCGAGCTGGCCATCAACCCTGGCAAGGTGTACGGCCGCGTCGAGGGGCAGCCCACCCGCGAACCGGCCTTCGGTCTGGAGGCGGTCTGGATCGAGCCCCTCATGCGCGATCAGGCCCGTGCACTGGGTTACACCGTGGTGGATCCCAGCACGGCCATTGCCACGCATTTGAACAAGGTGCTGCGCGACAGCGCCAGCGAGCTGCTCAGCCATGACGAAACCCAGAAGTTGCTGGACAAGCTGGCCGCCAAATCGCCGAAGCTGGTGGAAGAACTCGTGCCGGGCAAGCTGTCGCTGGGCGTGGTGACCCGTACGCTGCAGAACCTGTTGCAGGAAGGCGTGCCCATCCGTGACATGCGCAGTCTGGCCGAAGCCCTGACAGAGGCCAGCGCACGCACCCAGGACCCCGAGCAATTGACCGGTCTGGTGCGCCCCAAGCTCGGTCGCATGATCGTTCAGGGGTTGCTGGAAAACCGCGACACCCTGTCGGTGATGACCCTGGATCCACAACTTGAGCAGTTGCTGCACAACGTGCTGCAGCAAAACGGCGGCAGCACGGGCATGGTGCTGGAGCCCAGTCTGGCCGAAGGCCTGTTCAGCGCCCTGCGTGAAAACGCCAAGGACATGGAAGAGCAGGGCCTGCCCGCGGTGCTGGTGGTCTCGCCTCCCATTCGCGCATGGATGTCCAAGGTCGTGCGTTACCGCGTCAACGAACTGACCGTGATGTCCTACAGCGAAATTCCGGACGACCAGTCCGTCAAGGTGGTCTCCACCGTGCAAGCGGGTCCCCGCAACAACCATCCAGCAAGCAAGGGCTGATGAACCATGGAACTCAAACGCATCCTCGCGCGCGACAGCCGCGCAGCCAATGACAAGGCCCTTCAGCTGTATGGCCCCGATGTTCTGGTGATTTCAAGTCAACGGGTGGACAACCAGACCGAACTGATTGTGGCGATCGATACCCAGGAAGACGCGCTGGCCGCCGAGCCGAAAGCGTTGCACCCCGTTGCCCCATCGCCGGATCAGGACCGCTTTGTGGCGTTTTCCGAGGTGTTCAAGGTCAGCATCGAATCGCCTGAACCCGCAGCGCCCGAGGCGCTTGCCGTGGCCGATGCGACTGTCCCCGTGATCGATCGCGAGCAGGTGGTCTCTGTGTCCACGGTCCAGGAGCAGCAGCAGGCCGATGCCGACGATTTGCGCCGCAGCCGCGACACCGTCGAGTTGCTGCGCCAGGAGATCGCGGCCTTGCGCCAGGAGTTCAACCTCAACCGGCAGGTGGCCATGTGGCAGTCGGGACAGGGCTTGAGCGCCGAGTTGACCGCTTGGTTTTCCCACATGCAGGAGCTGGGCGTGCCGGCCAGTCTGCGCACCCTGATGGCCGACGCCGTGCAAGACTGCGAGACCGTGACCGAGGCCTGGCCCAAAGTCCATCAAAGCCTGACGGAGGCCATCAAACGCCGCAAGGCGGTCTGGCCAGCCCGTGGGGTGCAGGCGCTGGTCGGGCCCTCGGGCGCCGGCAAGAGCGTCATGATCGCGCGCATGGTGCAAGTGGCCGCCACCCAGATTCCGGCAGAAGAGATGGCCATCATCAGTTTTGCCGACACCAAGGCCGGGGCCTGGAGCCAGCTGCAGGTGCTGGCGGCACAGTCTGGCGTCAGTTGCTACCGGGCGGCCGACGTGGCGACGCTGGAGGTTCTGCTGGGTGAGCTCTCGCACCACAAGGTGATCTGGGTCGACACACCGGGCACCGATTTCCTCAAGCACGCCGGTGCGCTGCAGGCCTTGGGTGGCGCTGTGGCCCTGCATGCCGTACTGCCGCTGGATGCTACAGTCACCAATGTGCGAAAAATCTTCGATGCTTGCGAGCTGTCCTGGAAGTCGGTCATGCTCACCAAGTTCGACGAGGCGGCGCATCCCTGGCATGTTTTGAAGGCTTTGTGCGACCACGCTCTGCCCGTGGCTGCCATCGGTGGCAGCCACCAGTCCAGCGTGGCCCCTCTGGCCTTTGATGCGTCTGCCCTGGTGGACCTGGCCCTCGGTGGCCTGCAGCCTCAGGGTATGTCCATCGACATGCCGGTCAAGAAAACACGTCGGCGGACCACTTCCGCGAAAACAAAGGTCCTGAATGGATAAACAAGTGCACACCCAGGTGATCGGGGTGGCCAGTGGCAAAGGCGGGGCGGGCAAGACCACCGTCTCCATCAACCTTGCAGTGGCTTTGGCCCAGCGGGGACACAAGGTCATGCTGCTTGATGCGGATCTGGGCATGGCCAATGCCCAGATCGCTCTGGGTGCGCATGCGCCGTTCAACATCGGACACGTGATGCGGGGCGAGAAAACCCTGGATGAAGTCATCGTCACCACCGCACAAGGCGTGCGCCTGGTGCCTGGTGCGTCCGGCCTGCGTGACATCGCGGCGCTCGACACGGTGCAGATCGCCAGCATGGTCCACGCCTTTGACAGCTTGCGCGAGCCCGTGGATTACCTGGTGGTGGACGTGGCGGCCGGCATTGCGCCTGCCGTGCTGGAGTTCATGGCCGCCTGTCAGCGGCGTTTCGTGGTGGTGTGTGACCAGCCGGCATCCATTGCCGATGCGTATGGGCTCATCAAGGTCATGACCACGGAGCAAGGCCTCGATGAAATCTACCTGATCCCCAACATGGTGGCGGATGCCCAGCAGGGCAAGCAGCTGTATCGGCGTATGAACGACGTCTGCAACCGCTTTCTGGGGGTGTCGATCCGCTATGCGCATGCCATCGAGTCCGATGAGATGGTCCTGCAGGCCTTGCGCAAGTACCAATCGGTGCTGGAGTTCGCGCCCGGCTGCGCCGCATCCCGCGATTTCCGTCTGCTGGCCGAGGAAATCGACCAGTTGCCGCCGATCGATCAGGCCTCTGGCCGGATCCAGTTTTTCATGGAGCGCATGCTCCACCCGGGTCATTGAAAGGCAGACGTGGCCAGAGACGTTTCCCTCTATGAGCAGGTCGACAACCGGCATGAATCGCTGATCATGGGCCACATGGCCATGGTCAAGCGGGTGGCGGTGCACCTGAAGGCGCGCATCCCGCCATTCATGGAGCTGGACGAATTGATCCAGGTCGGCATGGTGGGCCTGATCGAAGCCGCACGGTCGTTTGACCCCACCAAAGGCCACGAGTTTGAGCACTACGCGCTCAGCCGTGTCCGTGGGGCCATCCTCGACGAAGTGCGCCGGCAGTCTTTTTTACCGCGTTCAGCCGTGGCGTTCAACAAAAACGAGAACGAGGCCGTGCATGTCCTGGGTGCCGAGCTGGGCCGGGCGCCGACGCAGGCCGAGCTGGCCGAGTTCATGGGCAAGAACCTCGAGGAGTTTCACCGTGAGCGCGGCCAGGCCAAGCGTTTCGAAACCTTCTCGATGGAGGTGGTCAGCGACGAGGTCATGAGCATGCCCGCCGACGCTGCGCAGCAGCCAGAGATCATGGTGGAAGAGGCCGAGTTCATGCAGGCCGTGGTACAGGCGATTGAGCACTTACCCGAGCGCGAGCGCATGGTCATGTCGCTATACTACGTCGACGAGCTCAATCTCAAGGAGATCGGGGAAGTTCTGGGCGTCACCGAGTCCAGAGTCAGCCAAATCCTGTCGACGGTGGTGAAAAAACTGCGGCAGCAACTCCAGATCGGCTGAAGCTGAAATCAACTGGCCAACCATGTTCCTGTTCAAGCGCAACAATCCCGAAGAAGAGATGAAGCGCGCCAAGGCGGCGTACGAGAAAGTCATTTCCCTGACTGAAGACACGCGCGAGGCCCGCAGCATGAAGATGCGCATGGGCCTGCTGTGCCGGGCGCATGTGGACAAAACCTTTGTGGCAGGTGCCGAGCAGACGGCCAGCTGGCAGGAGCGGGCGGCTGTGGCCCTGGCCAACGGCGATCCCTTGCCAGAAGAGCCCTCTGCATCCCGATTCCAGAAAATCAAATCTGGCGAAACCGAGGTCTACGTTTACCTCCCTGACGAGTTTGCGCGAGACATTTTTGCGTTGGGCTCCAAATACCAGCGTGTACAAATCACCGCGCAGCAGGCCATCGATGCCGTGCAAGGCATCGTCAACCAGCTGTCCAAATACGAACTCGGCCTGGAAGAGCCGTTTCAGGCGCTGACCTTCCTGCGCGAGGAGCTCGCTGCCGAGGCCGAGGCGCAGGCAAAAGCTGCGGAGCAGGCGCAAGCTGGTGCCGGGTCGGGAGCGGCGTCCTCAGACGCCTGAGTCCATGGACGCCCTGGTCAACGCCTTCCTGGCCATTGGCCTGCTGGTGGTCATCGTTCTGATCGTTTATCTGGTTGACCGGGTCAACAGCATCGAAAAGGAAACCCGTCGGGTCGCCCAGACCGTGACGACGAATCCCTCCGCCGCCCAGGATCCTTTTTTCAACCTGGCTGGGAAAAAATTATGGGACGCGCTCAGTGGCAAGGCACCAGAAGGCCTGACCGAGCAGAACCTGCAGGAGCTGCGGGCGCGTTATGAGCTGGTGCTGCACAAGCACATCCAGTCCCTTTTCGAGGAGGGGGTGAAAGACGGCCAGCGAGGGCTTTCGGGGGAGCCCAAGAACACCCGCATGATCCGTACCGCCAAGGCGCCTGTTGAATCCTGGATTCCCGCCGCACAGGCCAATGCCCTCTACAAATGCGGTCTCGACTCCGTGCAGGTGCCTCAGGAGTCCTGGGGGCCGATCCGTGCTGCGCTGGATGATGCGGGTCAGCAGTTGTTTGCCAAGGTCCAGCTGGTCTTGCAGGAACCACTTTCCAGTGCCTTGATGCCAGATCCCTCTGGTCAGGATGCGGGTGCTCCCTCCGAGGCTGCACCACAGCCTGTCCTGGCACCTGCAGCGGATGACCTGTCTGCGGTTCCCGCCTCCGAGACGCCTCCCAAAGTTCATCCGCAAGCCTGATCAAGACGGCCTCAAGTTTTCCTGACCCTGTCCGATACACAGGGTAAGCAGTTGAGGAGTCCAGTTCATGCGTGCTTACACACGAGCAGTCCAGAGTTACGGTTCTGTCCAGTTGGTCACCGGCGTGGCCGGTGCTGACAATGTGCAGTTGATCCAGATGCTGTTTGACGGGTTGAGTGAAAGCCTGGCAGCCGCCAGCGGCCATATCCAGAACGGCAACATCGAAGACAAATCCAAAGCCCTGGCACGCGCCTCCCGCATTGTGGTCGGACTGCAAGGCGCCCTGGATTTCGAGCGTGGCGGCGAGCTGGCCCACAACCTCAATGACCTGTATGGCTATCTGACCCGCCGGATCCTGCACGTCAATGCCTACAACGACCTGCAAACGCTGGCCGAAGTCACGGGGCTGGTGCGCGACATCTCCAGTGCCTGGCAAGCCCTGCCAGAGTTGCTGGCGGGCATCAATGCCCGCACGCGTTACGCCAACTGACGGACTGTCCATGCCCAAGATTGGCCTGCTGCCCCGCGCAGCGGGCGTCTTTCATTGAATCGCCAGCTCCCGGCTGCTCGACGGTGAAGATTTGGGCAAGGTCAGGGTGAGAAGGCCCTTGTCATAGTGAGCCTTCGCCTGCTGGTTATTGATGGCGGCTGGCAGCGTCAGGCTTCGGGCGGCAGCGCCGTAATAACGCTCGCTGCGCAGGCACGACTCGCCGGCGCGAGACTCCTCTTTCTTGACTTCAGCTTTCACGGTGACCGTGTTGCCATCGATCGTGACATGGATGGCTTCTTTGGGGACGCCGGGCACTTCCGCTTCAATCGTGTAGGCCTCTGCAGTCTCCTTGACATCCATGCGGATCTGTCCGGCTGCCGGCAAGGTCTCGCCCTGCAGCGGTTTGATGAAAAAGCCTTGGGCGAAATCCTTGAAGAAGTCGTCGAACAGGCTGCTGCTGCGGCTGGTGAGTGAACTCATGTGAAACTCCTTGAAAACAGTGGGCGGTGGCATGCACCGCCGGGAACTTTGCTTTGCAGGGCGTTGGCACTCAATACGGTGATACAGGTAGCGAGGCATCTTGCGGGAAACAGCTCACACAGGCGCAGCACCAAGCTTTTCCAGCACCGCATATTTTTTGATTTCTGGCCGCTGCCGCCATCCACTGGCGGTATTCACAAGACGGCCCGTTGAT
>CAXRGK010000133.1:0-16144 GCA_964230145.1 Burkholderiaceae bacterium
ATCAGCAACCGTGGCGGCGTGGCCCTGCGTCCGGGCGACGGTGTGATCCACAGCTGGCTCAACCGCCTGCTGCTGCCCGACACCGTGGGCACCGGCGGTGACTCGCACACCCGTTTCCCCATCGGCATTTCCTTCCCCGCGGGTTCCGGCCTGGTGGCCTTTGGCGCCGCCACCGGCGTGATGCCGCTGGACATGCCCGAGTCGGTGCTGGTGCGCTTCAAGGGCCAGATGCAGCCCGGCGTCACCCTGCGTGACCTGGTGCATGCCATTCCGTTGTACGCCATCAAGGCCGGCCTGCTGACCGTCGAGAAGAAAGGCAAGAAGAACATCTTCTCGGGCCGCATCCTCGAAATCGAAGGTCTGCCCGACCTGAAGGTCGAACAAGCCTTCGAGCTGTCTGATGCCTCCGCAGAACGTTCGGCCGCAGGCTGCACCATCAAGCTCAACAAGGAGCCGGTGCAGGAATACCTGAAGTCGAACATCGTTCTGATGAAGAACATGATCGCCGACGGTTACCAGGACAAGCGCACGCTCGAGCGCCGCATCAAGGCCGTCGAAGCCTGGCTGGCCAAGCCCGAGCTGCTCGAAGCCGACAAGGACGCCGAATACGCGGCCGTGATCGAGATCGACCTGGCCGACATCAAGGAGCCGATCGTCTGCTGCCCGAACGACCCCGATGACGCCAAGTTCATGAGCGAAGTCGCCGGTACCAAGATCGACGAAGCTTGCATCGGGTCGTGCATGACCAACATCGGCCACTTCCGTGCAGCCTCGAAGGTGCTGGGTGGCGCACGCGACATCCCGGTCAAGCTGTGGGTGGCCCCGCCGACCAAGATGGACGAGAGCGAGCTGATCAAGGAAGGCCACTACGCCACCTTCGGTACCGCCGGTGCCCGCACCGAAATGCCCGGCTGCTCGCTGTGCATGGGCAACCAGGCGCAGGTGCGTGAAGGCGCGACCGTGGTCTCCACCTCGACCCGCAACTTCCCCAACCGCCTGGGCAAGAACACCAATGTGTTCCTGACCTCGGCCGAACTTGCCGCCGTGTGCTCCAAGCTCGGCCGCATCCCGACCGTGGCCGAGTACCAGGAAGCCGTGGGCATCATCAACAAGGATGCCGCCAACGTCTACAAGTACATGAACTTCGACCAGATCGAAGAGTACGCCGAGACCGCCAAGGGCGTGACGGTTTAATCACCGAAACACCTCTGGCCAAAAGCCCCGCCCGCGCAAGCCGGCGGGGCTTTTTTGTACCTGTAGCGCAGGTGTCAACCCAAGCGAGGTGCGTCTCTAGAATCGTTCCCCAATCAACAGAGGCCAGACCTCGTCGGGAGACATGCCCATGAAGCGTTACCAGAAATGGCTTGCCGGTACCTTGGCTGCCCTCGGTGTCCTGGCCACAGCGGGCTGGTGGAGCCTGGACAAGGAGACCCGTGGACTGCTCAAGACCATGCCCACCAACCGGGACCTGCTGTTCTGGAGCGTGCCCCAGCGCGATGCGGCTTTTCGCGCGCTGGACCGCATCTCCCTGCTGGCCAAATGGCGGGTGATCGAGCCTGCCGCGACGCCGCGCCCCTTGCCGCTGGGCCCCCCTCTGTCCTTGCCGATGGATGTGGATGCCTACATGAGTACCCAGCGCAGTGCAGCACTGCTGGTGTTGCATAAAGGCCAGCTGCGGCTCGAACGCTACGGTCTGGATTTTGACGCCACAGGCCGCTGGACCAGCTTTTCCGTAGCCAAATCCTTCACCTCCACTCTGGTGGGCGCTGCGGTGCGCGATGGTTACATCCGGAGTCTGGATGACAAGGTCACCGATTACCTGCCCCAAATGAAGGGCTCTGCCTACGAGCAGGTCAGCGTGCGTCAGCTGCTGACCATGACTTCAGGTGTGCGCTGGAACGAGGATTACAACGACCCGCAGTCCGACGTGGCCCGCTTCAACAACCACAAATCCGAAGATGGCAGCCCGGCCATTGTCAGTTACCTGCGGCAGCTGCCCAGACAGGCTTCTGCAGGCGAACGCTGGCTCTACAGCACGGGAGAGACCAATCTGGTGGGTATCCTGCTGGGCCAAGCCACGGGCAAACCTCTGGCACAGTACCTGCAGGAAAAAATATGGATTCCGGCTGGCATGGAGCACCAGGCGACCTGGCTGCTGAGCAAAACCGGCCAGGAAATCAGCGGTTGCTGCATCCAGGCCAGCCCCAGGGACTACGCCCGTTTCGGACTCTTCATCCTGGACGGTGCGCGCAATCAGGGGCAAAGTGTGCTGCCGGAAGGCTGGCTGGACAAGGCCACGACACGCCAGGCCGACATCGGGCAGCCGGGTCGTGGCTATGGTTACCAGTGGTGGACCTACGACGATGGCAGCTATACCGCGCGAGGGATTTTCGGCCAAGGGATCTTCATCGATCCCAAGCGTCAGCTGGTGATCGTGACCAACAGCAATTGGGCGGGTGGTGCACGCGATCCGCGAGCCACCGAAGCCCGCGAGGCTTTTTACAAGGCGGTGCAACAGGCAGTGGATCAAGAGGCCGCAAAAGGCCAATGAGCCTGTTTGCGCAGCCTCAGTCGATGAAGGCTGACTTGGTGTCGCAGCCTATTCCACTGGCAATCCAGCGTCTGGCCACTTGTGACAGGCGCGGGGCCAGCCACTTCAGGCCCCAGGGCAGAGTGCTGCGCGCATCGCTGATGGCACCGCACAGGTAGCGCTTGTCCGTGTCGCTCCAGCGCAGGGCGCTGCAGCAGCCCATGCGCTTGAGTGACAGCACCATGCCCAGCGGGCAGGGGAAAGCCAGGCAGCAAACACCGCAGCCATTGCAGGGCTCACCCGTGCGTGGCTGCTTGGGTGCCAACGGGTGGATGGCGATGGTGGTGGTGATCGGCTTGCGCAGCGCCATCGCTCAGGCCATCAGAGCATGCGCGCAATCAGCGCACCTTCGGCCGGGCCTTCGACCGGGATCCAGACCTGCACCGGGTTGCCCGCGGCCACTTCGATGGCGTGACCATCGGCGCTTTGCATCTGCTGCACGCGCACCTGGCGGTTGCCACTGGGGTGGATGATCTCGATGGTGTCACCCACGGCAAAGCGGTTCTTGGTTTCCACGCGTGCCCAGCCGTCTTCGCGCACCTGCAGCACCTCGCCCACGAACTGGCTGCGGGAGCTGGCCGAGTGGCCGGTGATGTAGTTCTGGTAGTCCTGGCTGGGGCGGCGCTCGAGCAGGCCGGTGGTGTAGCCGCGGTTGGACAGGCCTTCGAGTTCGAGCAGCAGTTCGGGGTTGAAGGGGCGACCTGCCACGGCGTCATCGATGGCGCGGCGATAGACCTGCGCGGTGCGGGCCACGTAGTAATGGCTCTTGGTGCGGCCCTCGATCTTGAGCGAGTCCACACCGATGCGCGCCAGCCGGTCCACATACTCCACGGCACGCAGGTCCTTGCTGTTCATGATGTAGGTGCCGTGCTCGTCTTCCATGATCGGCATCAGCTCGCCCGGGCGCTCTTTCTCTTCGATGAGCCAGATCTTGTCCGCCTCGGGATGGCGCTGGCCACCACCGCAGGTCGAGAAGTTGCTCGCGGCTTCTTCGTCCTCGTGGGCAAAGTTGAAACCGTCCAGGCGCTGGCTCGGCACCGCGTCGCCGGTGTTGATGTCGGTGTCGGCACTGTGGGTCTTGTATTCCCAGCGGCAGGCGTTGGTGCAGGTGCCCTGATTGGGATCGCGGCGGTTGAAGTAACCCGACAGCAGGCAGCGGCCCGAGTAGGCGATGCACAGCGCACCGTGCACGAACACCTCGATTTCCATGTCCGGGCAATCGTTGCGGATGGCTTCGACTTCGTCCAGACTCAGTTCCCGTGAAAGGATGACGCGCGATACCCCTTGTTTTTGCCAAAACTTCACCGCCGCGCTGTTGGTGCTGTTCGCCTGCACCGACAGGTGGATCGGCACTTCGGGCCAGAGGCCTTTTTCCATTTGCTCACGCACCAGCATGATCAGGCCGGCGTCGGCCATGATCAGGGCGTCGGGCCGCAGCTCGACCACTGGCTGCAGGTCGCGCAGGTAGGTCCGCAGCTTGTCGTTGTGGGCAATCAGGTTGCTGGTGACGAAAAACTTTTTGCCGCGCTGGTGCGCCTCGGCAATGCCGATGCCCAGCTGTTCGAGCTTGAATTCGTTGTTGCGCGCACGCAGGCTGTAGCGCGGCTGGCCGGCGTACACTGCGTCGGCGCCAAAGTCGTAGGCGGCGCGCATGCGCTGCAGGGTGCCGGCGGGCAGCAGCAGTTCGGGGGCTTTGATCGAGGTCATGGACCCGTATTGTCCGGGTTTTGGTGCCCGCAGTGGGCGGGCACAATCCGGGCATGGACATTCACGCATCCGACATCCTGGTCGCCGGTGGCGGCATTGCCGGCCTGGCTGCCGCGCTGGCGCTCTCGCGCCGAGGCGCGGATGTGCAACTCATCGAGCAGGCCGATGCTTTTTCGGAGGTGGGTGCCGGTATTCAGATCGGGCCGAACGTGACCCGCATTCTGCGCGACTGGGGGCTGGAAGCGGGCCTGCGCCAACTGGCCAGTTTCCCGCACGAACTGATCGCGCGCGATGCGCGTTCCGGACGCGAGCTGGGCAGCCTGCCGTTGGGCGAGCGTGCCGAGCGCCTGTATGGCGCCCCTTACGCCTGCATCCACCGCGCCGACCTGCACCAATTGCTGCTGCATGCTGTGCAGGCGCGAGACGTGCCGCTGCACCTGAACCAGCGGCTGGCCGAGGTGCACCCGCAAGAAGGCCGTGTGGCTGTCCGTACCGAGCAGGGCTTGACGTGCCAGCCGGCTTTGCTGGTGGGGGCCGATGGCCTCTGGAGCCGCAGCCGGCAGGCCTTGGGCCTGAACGAACCCCCGCGGTTTTCGGGGCATCTGGCCTACCGCGGCTTGATTCCTTTGCCCACGCCCGCCGCGCAGCCGCAGGTCACGGTCTGGATGGGGCCGCGCCTGCACATCGTTCACTACCCGGTGCAGGCCGGTCGCGCCCTCAATGTGGTGACCATCGTGCATGGTGAGTTGCCACCTGACCCGCAGGATTGGGACCACGCCGCCCATGCCGCCCACCTGTTTCAGGCCCTGGGCCCGATCTGTCGCCCGCTGCAGCAGACGCTCGAAGCCGTGCCCCGCTGGCGTCTGTGGGCACTCAATGACCGGCCACCGCTGACGTCTGCCCGCCAGATGGGGCAAGGCACCGTGGCCCTGCTGGGTGATGCGGCCCATCCAATGCGTCCCTATCTGGCGCAGGGGGCCGGCATGGCGATCGAAGATGCACAGGCGTTGGCGCAGTGCTGGGTTGAAAAAGGCACGGTGGCCGAGCGGGTGCAGCGCTACGCCGAGCAGCGCTGGCCGCGCAACGCGCAGGTGCAGGCCCGGGCGATCCGTAACGGCCGCATCTTCCATGCACATGGCCCCATCAGCTGGGGGCGTAACCTGGCCATGGGGGTGCTCGGGGCGAAGGTGATGGATGTGCCCTGGCTCTACAAAGGCATGGATTTCCCGTCAGGCCGGGAATGACAGCCAGAGTTCGGTGATGGCAACCGCTGTTCGGGCGTGATGCCCGTTGTCTGTCATCCTCGGGCCTGACCCGAGGATCCGGCATTCAGTGGGCATCCAGCTCGCGGTGACGCTTGAGCGTGAGCCAGCGGCCCTTGAAGGCCTCGGCCAGCATCTCCACCAGGTACACAGAACGGTGCTGACCACCGGTGCAGCCGATCGCCACCGTGACGTAGCTGCGGTGGTCTTTCTGGATGGCCGCAATCCACTGCAGCAGAAAGTCCTCGATGTGCTTTTGCATGCGTTCAACCTCGGCCGACTGCCGCAGATAGTCCTGCACAGGTTCGTCACGCCCCGTGAGCGGGCGCAGGTGTGATTCGTAATGCGGGTTGGGCAGCATGCGCACATCAAACACGAAGTCCGCATCGGTCGGGATGCCGCGTTTGAAGGCAAAGGATTCGAACACCAGGGTGAGTTGGGCTGTGGGCGCACTGACCAGTGTTTTGACATAGGTTTGCAGTTGTGACGAACGCAGCAGGCTGGTGTCGATCACATGGGCGCGCTCGCGCAGGTTGGAGAGCAGCTCACGCTCGAACTGGATGGTTTCGATCAGCGCCTTGTCGCTTTGCGGTTTGGATTCGCCCGACAGGGGGTGCTTGCGCCGGGTTTCGGAATAACGGCGCAGCAGGGTGTCCGAGGTCGCATCCAGAAAAATGGATTTCACCGTCATGTCCATCTCGCGCAGCACGTTCAGCTGCTCTGGCATGAGGTGCAGCGATGCTGCACTGCGCACGTCGATGGCGATCGCCAGTCGACTTTCTTTTTGCTGCTCTTCGAGCTTGACAAAAGGAATCAGCAGTTCCGGTGGCAGGTTGTCCACGCAGTAGTACCCTGCGTCTTCCAGGGCGTGCAGGGCCACCGATTTGCCGGAGCCGGACATGCCGGTGATGATGATGATGTCCATGGCCTCAGACCAATGTGGTGCCCAGCATCTCGCGGGCGTGGGCCAGGGTGGTGGCCGACAGCTTTTCACCGCCCAGCATGCGGGCGATTTCGTGAATGCGATCTTCGCCGCTGGTGAGGTCGACGCGGCTGCCGATCCGCCCATCCGTAAGCTGCTTGCTGACCACCAGATGCCGGTCGGCGCAGGCGGCCACCTGGGGCAGGTGGGTGACGGCCAGCACCTGGCGGTGGCAGCCGAGCTGTTTCATCAGGCGCCCAACGGTTTCGGCAACGGCGCCACCGACGCCCGAGTCCACCTCATCAAAGATGAGGGTGCCGGCTTCACCCAATTCGCTGGTGGTCACGGCGATGGCCAGCGCGATGCGCGAGAGCTCGCCGCCCGAGGCCACCTTGCCCACCGGGCGCGGTGTGCTGCCGGCGTGACCAGCCACGAGGAACTGCACGTCTTCCAGGCCATGCTGGGCAGACTCTTCCAGCCCCTGCAGCTGCACCTCGAAGCGGCCGCCCTGCATGCCCAGCTGCTGCATGGCGGCGGTGACGGCCTGGGCCAGCGCTGGCGCTGCCTTTTGTCGCTGGCGTGAAAGGGTGCGAGCGGCTTTCAGGTATGCGTCACTGGCCTGTTGCTCTGCGACCTCAAGTGCCTGCAGGTCACCCGCGGCCTCCAGCCGGGCCAGGTCCTTTTTCCACTGCACCCAGACGGCGGGCAGTTCTTCGGGTGTGCGCTTGTAGCGTCTGGCCAGCGAGACCCACAAGCCCAGGCGCTCGTCAAGCTGGGCCAGGCGGTCCGGGTCGAGGTCCGCGCGGCGCAGATAGGCGTGCAGACTGTGCGCAGCGTCTTCGGCCTGCGCCTGTGCCGAGGCCAGCACATCGGCCAGGGCCTGGAATTCGGGTTCCACCAGGGCCAGCTCGCTCAGGCTCTGGCTGGCGCGGGCCAGCAGCGTCAGGGCACCGGCTTGCTCATCGCCTTCGAGCAGTGCATTGGCCTGCTGTGCAGCGTCCATCAGGGCCTGCGCATTCGACAGGCGACCATGCTGTGTGTTGAGTTCTTCCCACTCCTGCTCGCCTGGGGCCAGCTTGTCGAGTTCGCCAATCTGCCAGGCCAGGCGCTCGCGCTCTGTGGCCAGCGTGTCCTGGGCGCGGCGGGCGTCATCGAGCGCCTGTCGGGCCTCGCGCCAGGCCTGCCACGCATGGCGCACGGGTCGGGTGTCTGCCTGTGCATAGCCGTCGAGCAGTTGGCGCACGGCATCAGGTCGGGTCAGGCTTTGCCAGGCGTGCTGGCCGTGGATGTCGAGCAGCAGGTCGCCCAACTCGCGCAATTGTGTGGCGGTGGCCGGGCTGCCATTGATGAAGGCGCGGCTTTTGCCTGTCGCATCGATGGTGCGGCGCAGCAGCAGGCTGTTGTCAGTGTCAAAGCCGGCTTCTTGCAGCCAGTCCCGTGTGGCCGGGGTGACATCGAATTCGGCACTGATCTCGCAACGGCTGGCACCTTCGCGGACCACGCTGGCGTCAGCCCGGGCGCCCAGAGCCAGTTGCAGTGCGTCGATCAGGATGGATTTGCCGGCGCCCGTTTCGCCGGTCAGCACGGTGAAGCCGCTGCCCATGTCCAGTTCGAGTGCGTGGACGATCACAAAATCCCGCAGGGTGATGTGCGTCAGGGCCATCTTCAGGCTCCCTCGTTCCAGTGCATTTTCTTGCGCAAGGTGTCGAAATAGTTCCAGCCCTCGGGGTGCAGAAAGCGCACCTGGTGCTGGGAGCGTCGTACGGTGATGCGGTCGCCGATCATCAGCGAGGCCAGCGACTGCATGTCGAAGTTGGCGCTGGCGTAGCGGCCGGACACGATTTCGATGCTGACCTCGGAATTGTCTGAGAGGACGATGGGACGGTTGGACAGCGTATGGGGCGCGATTGGCGCCATGATCCAGCCGCCAATGGCCGGGTGCATGAGTGAGCCACCCACCGACAGTGAATAGGCGGTCGAGCCGGTGGGTGTCGCGATGATCAGGCCGTCGGCGCGCTGGTTGGCCACAAAGTGACCGTCAACTTCCACACGCAACTCCACCATGCCCGAGGTGCCGCCACGGTAAACCACCACGTCGTTCATGGCCAGTGCATCGAACACGCAGTGACCGTCTCGCTGCACGCGTGCATGCATCAGGCTGCGCAGATCGGTCTGGTAGCGACCCTGCAGCATGAGGGGCAGCAAGGTGGCGTATTCTTTGAGCGGGATGTCGGTGATGAAACCCAGCCGGCCCTGGTTGATGCCGATCAGTGGCAGCCCGTGCTGCGCCATCTGGCGGCCCACACCCAGCATGGTGCCGTCACCCCCGATGGCAATGCCCAGATCGCACTGCTTGCCGATCTCTTCCAGGCTCAAGGTGGTGTAGCCGTTGAGACCGGTCAGCTGCGCCGTGTTCTGGTCAAGCACGACCTCACAGCCCTGACGCGCCAGAAAATGACCGACTTCATCAAGCACCTTGCGCGAACTCTCGAGCGCCGCGCCCGTGAGTGAGGCGTGTGTCCTGCCGAAAAGTGCCACGTGCCGGAATTGCGATTTCATGGGCAAATTACATCATTAAAATGGCCTGATGCTCGACGATCGTGCCAAGTTGTTGCTCAAATCCCTGGTGGAGCGCTACATCGCCGACGGCCAGCCCGTGGGCTCCCGAACCTTGTCCAAGGCTTCCGGCCTGGAGCTGTCGCCGGCCACCATCCGGAACGTCATGTCCGATCTGGAAGATCTGGGCCTGATTGCCAGCCCGCACACGTCGGCTGGCCGAATTCCGACGGCCCGTGGCTACCGCCTGTTTGTCGACACCATGCTCACGGCCCAGCGCGAAGAGCTGCATGCGCCCAGCCTGCAGCCTGACCAGCCACAAAAAGTGATCGCCAACGCGGCCCACCTCCTGTCGAACCTGTCGCAATTTGTGGGTGTGGTCATGGCGCCCAAGCGTTCGTCGGTGTTTCGCCACATCGAATTCCTGCGCCTGTCGGAACGGCGCTTTCTGGTCATCATCGTCTCCCCGGAGGGCGATGTCCAGAACAGGGTGCTGTTCACGGAAGTGGACTATTCCCAGAGCCAGTTGATCGAGGCGTCCAACTATCTGAACGCCAACTTTGCCGGTATGGCCATCGAGCAGGTCAGGGCCCGCGTGCAGCAGGACCTGGTGAAGCTGCAGGGTGAAATTGCTGCCCTCATGCAGGCGGCGGTGCAGGTCAGCTCCGAGGCCCTGACGCAGGAGGAAGGCAACGTTGTGATCTCGGGCGAGCGCAACCTCCTGTCAGTGAGCGACTTCTCGCACGACATGAGTCACCTGCGACGTGCCTTTGAACTGTTCGAGCAGAAAAGCCAGCTCATGCGCCTGCTCGATGTCTCCAGCCAGGCCGAAGGCGTGCGCATCTACATTGGGGGCGAAAGCCAGATCGTACCGATGGAAGAACTGTCGGTGGTCAGCGCGCCCTATGAGGTGGATGGCCAGGTGGTCGGCACCTTGGGCGTGATCGGTCCCACACGCATGCCCTATGACCGCATGATCCAGATCGTGGACATCACGGCCCGACTGGTGGGTAACGCACTCAGTCAGGGCAAATAAGAGAGGGGCGAGGCCCACTACAATCACGGCTCCACCGCTGTGGGTGTGTGGGGCGTTAGCTCAGTTGGTTAGAGCAGAGGACTCATAATCCTTTGGTCGTTGGTTCAAGTCCAACACGCCCTACCAGCATCATCGATGCACTGATTTCGGAAGATCCGAAAACCTGTGCTACAATAGCGGTCTTGCGCGGCTGTAGCTCAGTTGGATAGAGTACTTGGCTACGAACCAAGGGGTCGTGGGTTCGAATCCTGCCAGCCGCGCCATTTATCTGAAAGCCCGCAACGCAAGTTGCGGGCTTTTCTCATTTCCGGCCCTTGCGGCATCATTGGCGCATGAGCAAAGCATTCACCCGCGAAACCGATGGGGACGATGACGAGGACATCAGCCTGCCAGCCTTGCCCTCTGGCACTCGCAACTACATCACGCCCGCCGGCTATGCAAGGTTACGGGCAGAACTGCTGGACCTGATCGACAACGAGCGGCCCAAAGTGGTCGAAGTGGTGCATTGGGCGGCCAGCAATGGAGATCGCTCGGAAAACGGCGACTACCTCTATGGCAAAAAACGGTTGCGTGAGATCGATCGCCGCATCCGCTTTCTGACCAAACGTCTGGAGATCGCCGAAGTGGCGGATCCAGCGCTGCACCATGGCCATGACCAGGTGTTTTTCGGGGCCACCGTCACTTATGCCGAGGCCGACGGCGCCGAGCGCACCGTCACCATCAAGGGCATCGATGAGGCGGACAGTCTGAGGGGCGAGGTCAGCTGGATCTCGCCGATTGCACGCACATTGCTCAAGTCGCGCGTGGGTGATGAACTCAAGTTGGTGACGCCTGCAGGCGTGGTCGACATCGAAGTGCTTGACGTGCGTTACCCTTCGCCTGTCTGAGTTCAGGCGCGAGGCAGCAGGCGTTCGACTTTGATGACCGAAGGTGTGCGCTTGAGCTGGCGCAACACAGCGTCGAGGTGGTGCAGGTCACGCACCGAGAGCACGAAGCGCAGTTCGGCTGCATCCTGAGCAGTTTCCAGACCCATGTCCACATGCACGATGTCGGCTTCGGCCGCAGCCATGGCCCCGGCGATGCGGGCCAGCACCCCTTTGCCATTGACCACCGTGACTTCGATTCCGGTTTCGAACTGGCGGGTGGGTTCGTCGGACCATTCCACGCTGATGAAGCGTTCACTGTCTTTTTGTCGCAGTTTGTTGGCGGTGCTGCATTCGGCACGGTGCACGGCCAGGCCCTCACCGCGGCCCAGGTAGCCGACGATGTCGTCACCCGGCACGGGCCGGCAGCAGCGGCTGTACACCACCGAGGCGTTCTCGCTGCCATCGAGCGTGATGGCGCCCTGTGACACGGTTTCGTGCGCGGTGAAACGCTCGCGGGTCATCAGCAGGGCATCGGGTTTCTGGCCCTGTTCGGACAGCAGCACCACCAGCCGTTTGGCCACGATGCTGGCGATGCGCTTGCCCAGGCCGATGTCCATGAGCAGATCGGCGCGGTTTTTGTTGCCAGTAAAGCGCAGCAGCTTGTCCCACAGGCCTTGCAGGGCTGGCTCGTCGGCCGGGATGGTCTGGATGCCCTCGGCGCGCAGAGCCTGACTCAGCAGCTTTTCGCCCAGCTGGGTCGATTCGGCCTGTGCCATCGTTTTGAGGTGGTGCCGGATCTTGGAGCGCGCGCGGCCGGTGCGCACAAAGCCCAGCCAGGCGGGGTTGGGGGCAGACACCGGGGCGGTGATGACTTCGATCACGTCGCCGTTGTTGATTTCGGTGCGCAAGGGCACCTGATGGCCGTTGATGCGGGCCGCCACCGCATGGTCACCCACGCGGCTGTGGATGGCATAGGCGAAGTCGACCACGGTGGCGCCGCGAGGCAGCGCCATGATCTGGCTCTTGGGGGTGAACACATACACCGCGTCAGGGAACAGGTCGACCTTCACGTGGTCCCAGAATTCAGCGGCATCCCGGGTTTCGTTCTGGATGTCGAGCAGCGACTGCAGCCATTGCGTGCCCAGGCGTTCGGACTGCTCCTTGGCTTTCGGATTGGCTTTGTAGAGCCAGTGCGCTGCCACGCCCGATTCGGCCACCAGATGCATGGCCTCGGTGCGGAACTGGAATTCCACATTGATGCCGGCGGGCCCCACCAGGGTGGTGTGCAGCGACTGGTAGCCGTTGACCTTGGGTATGGCGATGTGGTCCTTGAACTTGCCGGGCACGGGCTTGTAGAGCTGGTGCAGCATCCCCAGGGCAGTGTAGCAATCGATCACCGAAGGCACGATGACGCGAAAGCCGTAGATGTCGGTGACCTGGGCAAAGCTCAGGTGCTTGGTGTCCATCTTTTTATAGACAGAGTAGAGCGTTTTCTCGCGACCGCTGATGCGAATGGGCAGCTTGGCCTGGGCAAACACCGCCTCAACTTCGGCTTGCACTTTCTGGATCAGGTCGCGTCGGCGGTTGCGGGCGCGGGCCACCGCCTTGGTCAGCACCGCATAGCGCCAGGGCATGAGGTGGCGGAAGGACAGTTCCTGGAGTTCGCGGTAGATCTGGTTCAGGCCCAGGCGATAGGCGATGGGGGCGTAAATTTCAAGCGTTTCTGACGAGATGCGGCCCCATTTGCTGCGCGGCATGTCGCCCATGGTGCGCATGTTGTGGGTTCGGTCGGCCAGTTTGATGAGGATGACGCGCACATCGCGCGCCATGGCCAGCAGCATCTTGCGAAAGGACTCGGCCTGGTTTTCTTCGCGCGTGTTGAATTCCAGCTTGTCGAGCTTGGTCAGGCCGTCGACCAGCTCTGCGACCGGGGCGCCAAACTTTTCCACCAGCTCGGCTTTGGTGACGCCGCAGTCTTCCATGCTGTCGTGCATGAGGGCGGCCGCCAGTGCCTGGGCGTCGAGCTTCCACTCGGTGCACAGCGCGGCCACGGCGATCGGGTGGGTGATGTAAGGTTCACCGCTCTTGCGGGTCTGGCCCAGATGGGCTTCATCGGCAAAGCGGTAGGCGCGGCGCACCAGCTCCACGTCCTGCTGGCTCAGATAGTCCAGTCGGTCGACCAGCGCAGCAAAGCTCGCCGCTGCAGCGTTGGCTGCTGCGGGGCCGGCTGGCTGGGTGCGGGCCGGCGGCAGGCTGGAGGGGGGCACGATGGCGCTCATGGCGTCAATATTAACGGTTCAGTACAAAGCCACCTTTCGGGCACAAAAAAGCCCCATCGAAGGGGCTTTCCGGGTCGTTGGCAACAGCCAGCGAGGGTCAGTTGACGCGCTTGAGCATTTCCACGCCCACCTTGCCGGCGGCGATTTCGCGCAGGGCAGTCACGCCGGGCTTGTTTTTGCTCTCGATCTTGGGGGTGTGGCCCTGGCTGAGCATGCGGGCGCGGTAAGTGGCGGCCAGCACGAGCTGGAAGCGGTTGGGGATCTGCTGCAGGCAATCTTCAACGGTGATGCGGGCCATGGTGTGTTTCCTCTGGGTGATCAGGCAATGTGCAATGCCTCGAAGGTGTGGGCCCGTGCGCGTCGCTGGGCGATGTAGCGCAGGCGCTGGGCGTGAACAATGGCTTTGAGGTCGAACAAAGCCCGTTCAAATACTTCGTTGATTATAACGAAGTCGAATTCCCGGGCCTGGGCCAGCTCTTCGGCCGCGTTTTTCAGGCGCAGCTCGATGATGTCGGGCGCATCTTCGCCGCGGCGCTCCAGGCGCGAGCGCAGCTCCTCCCAGCTGGGCGGCAGGATGAAGATCAGCACGGCATTGGCATACATGCGCTTGATCTGGATGGCGCCCTGGTAGTCGATTTCCAGCACCACGTCAGCGCCCTGGGCCATGCGGTCCTCGATCATCTTCTTGGAGGTGCCATAGCGCTGGCCGTGCACATGCGCCCACTCGACGAAGGCGTCCGACAGCACCATGGTGTCGAATTCCTGCGGCGAGACGAAGAAGTATTCGCGGCCATGCTTTTCCTGGCCGCGCGGTGCGCGGGTGGTGTGCGAGACCGAGGGCTGGACCTGGCTGTCGAGTTCCATGAGGGCCTTGACCAGGCTGGATTTGCCAGCGCCGCTGGGGGCGGCCACGACGAAGAGGTTTCCGGGGTATTCCATGGTGTGTTGTTGTGCCCGATTGTTGTGGCCGGTTTATTCGATGTTCTGCACCTGCTCGCGCATTTGCTCGATCAGCACCTTCATGTCCACCGAGATGCGGGTCATCTCCAGCACGGCGGACTTGGAGCCCAGGGTGTTGGCCTCCCGATGCAGTTCCTGAATCAGGAAGTCCAGGCGCTTGCCGATGTCGCCGCCTTTGGTCAGCAGGTGGCTGAGTTCCTGCAGGTGCGAGCGCAGGCGGGTGACTTCTTCGGCCACGTCGATGCGGATGGCAAAGGCGGTGGCTTCGCTCAGGGCGCGATCTTGTGCCGCTTCGGGCAGGGCCTGACCGTCGGCCAGCGCCATCGCGTCTTTCCAGCGCTCCAGAAAGCGCTGGCGTTGCTGTTCGACCAGTTGCGGCACCAGCGGCTCGGCCTGGGCGGCGAGCTGCTGCAGTTGGGCAATGTGGCCCTGCAGCATGGTGGTCAGGCGCTGGCCCTCGCGTTCGCGGGCGGCGCGCAGGGCGTCGATGGCCTGCTGGCCCAGCTGCAGCCAGGCGGCGTCTTCGATGGCCGGAGCGTTGGCGCTGCCTGCCGCCAGGCGCAGCACATCGGCCACGCTCAGCGGGCGGGCTTCGGGCAGCCAGTCGCGCACCTTGTCCTGCAGGGCAGCGATGCGCTGCAGAGTCTGGGGGGAGGGGGCGTTGGTGCTGCCGGCTTCGCCTGCGTCCAGGCTGGCGCGGACTTCGACCTTGCCACGGCGGATCTGCTTGGTGATCAGTTCGCGCAGGCCCGGTTCGAGCTGGCGCAGCTCTTCGGGCAGACGAAAAGAGAGGTCGAGGAAGCGGCTGTTGACCGAGCGGATTTCGAGGCCGAGGCGGGCCGTGGGCTGGCCGCTGTCGGCGTCGGCCAGCGGCGCGCTGTGCTGCACGCTGGCGTACCCGGTCATACTGTAAACTGGCATGGACTTGTTCCTTTGGGCCTGCGCCCTCTGCGTGAGGGCAACGCCGTGACGGTCCGAGACGGACGGCCAGTTGCGCGAAGGCCTGAAACGCCCAATTATCTCAAACTCCCCTGACGATCCTGTGTCTGTCCGCCTGGCGGACCGGGTGGGTCACTTCCAGTACGACTGAACCATGAGCAACACCGCCTACCAACGCACAGGCCGGGCTTTCGATGCCCTGCGCAATGTCCGCATCACCCGTGGCTACACCATCCACGCCGAAGGCTCGGTGCTGATCGAGTTCGGCAACACCCGCGTGCTGTGCACCGCTTCGGTCGAGGAAAAAGTGCCCGGGCACAAGAAAGGCAGCGGCGAAGGCTGGGTGACGGCCGAATACGGCATGCTCCCGCGCGCCACCCACACCCGGGGGGACCGCGAGGCCGCGCGTGGCAAGCAAAGCGGCCGCACGCAGGACATTCAGCGCCTGATCGGCCGCTCCATGCGGGCCGTCTTCGATCTGAAAAAGCTGGGCGAGCGCACCATCCACCTCGACTGCGATGTGCTTCAGGCCGACGGCGGCACCCGCACCGCCAGCATCACGGGTGCCTTTGTGGCCGCGCAGGATGCGGTCAACTGGCTGATGGCCACCGGCAAGCTGACCGAGACGCCCATCCTGGACCATGTGGCCGCGATTTCGGTGGGCCTCAAAGATGGCACACCTTTGCTGGACCTGGACTACCCCGAGGACTCGGCCTGTGACACCGACATGAACGTGGTCATGACCGGCGCCGGAAATTTTGTCGAAGTGCAGGGCACGGCCGAGGGTGTGGCCTTCACGCGCAAGGAGATGGACCGCATGCTGGCCCTGGCCGAAAAAGGCCTCGGCGAGCTGGTGCAGCTGCAAAAGCAGGCCCTGGCCCAGGGTAAGGGCCAGTGAAGCGATGAAGATCGTTCTGGCCTCCAATAACAAAGGCAAGCTGGCCGAGTTGCAGGCCATGCTGGCCCCGCTGGGCATGGAACTGGTGCGGCAGGCGGACCTGAACATCCCCGAGGCCGAGGAGCCCTA
>CAXRGK010000134.1:0-4981 GCA_964230145.1 Burkholderiaceae bacterium
CGGAAGGCGCGCTTTCACAGGAGTCGACCGCCTTGCGGCACAATGCCACTTTTGCATAAAAGTCATGGGTTCATGGCTTTTTCCGCGATTTATCGTTGCACGGATTTGCAATAAAGTCTTTTCCAGACTGCCGAAGGTGGCTTTGTGCCACCGCCCCGATTCTTTTTGAACTTTCACGAGGTGATTCATGACTGCACGCACCAAGGCCCACAACCTGCAGGTGGCCACGTCCCTGTACGACTTCATCGAGCAGCAAGTGCTGCCTGCCGTCGGCGTCAAGAGCGACAAGTTCTGGAAAGGTTTTTCCGACATCGTCACCGACCTCGCGCCCAAGAACATCGCCCTCCTGGCAGAGCGTGACCGCATCCAGGCCGAGATGGACAAGTGGCACTCCGCCAACCCCGGCCCGGTGGCAGCCGGCAAGGCCATGAAGGCCTACCGCAAGTTCCTGTCGCAAATCGGCTACCTCGTGCCCGAGCCGAAGAACGCCAAGGCCACCACCGCCAACGTGGACGCCGAGCTGGCCAAGCTGGCCGGTCCGCAGCTGGTGGTGCCGATCCTGAATGCCCGCTATGCCCTGAACGCCGCCAACGCCCGCTGGGGCTCTTTGTATGACGCGCTGTACGGCACCGACGCCATCAGCGAAGCCGATGGCTGCGAAAAAGGCACGGGTTACAACCCCAAGCGCGGCGCCAAGGTCATCGAGTACTGCCGTTACGTGCTTGACCGCTGTGCTCCGCTCAAGAGCGGCTCGCACATCGACAGCACTGGCTATGCCGTCAAGGGTGGCAAGCTGGTGGTCACGCTCAAGGGTGGCAAGACGTCCGGCCTGAAGGACGCCAAACAATTCGTTGGTTACACCGGTGACGCCAAGGCGCCCGCTTCGGTGCTGTTCGTGCACAACGGTCTGCACCTGGACCTGCAGATCGACAAGACCACCCCGATCGGCAAGACCGACCCCGCTGGCGTGTCCGACCTGATCGCCGAAGCCGCGCTCTCCACCATCCTCGACCTCGAAGACTCGGTGGCTGCCGTGGACGCCGAAGACAAGGTGCTGGCCTACAGCAACTGGCTGGGCATCCTGGACGGCTCGCTCAAGGAAGAAGTGGCCAAGGGCGGCAAGACCTTCACCCGCACCATGAACGGCGACCGCCACTACACCAAGCCCTCCGGCAAGGGCGAGGTCGTGCTGCACGGCCGCTCGCTGCTGTTCGTGCGCAACGTGGGCCACCTGATGACCAACCCGGCCATCACCTGGACCGACAAGAGCGGCGCGACGCGCGAGATCCCCGAAGGCATCCTGGACGCCATGGTCACCACGACGATCGCCATGGTCGACCTGCAGAAGAAAAAGTCCCACCCGCTGCGCAACAGCCGCACCGGCAGCGTCTACATCGTCAAGCCCAAGATGCACGGCCCGGCCGAAGTCGCTTTTGCCGACGAGCTGTTCGGCCGCGTCGAGAAGGTGCTGGGCCTCAAGCCCTCCACCGTCAAGCTGGGCATCATGGACGAAGAGCGCCGCACCAGCGCCCACCTCAAGGCCTGTATTGCGGCAGCCAAGAGCCGCGTGGCCTTCATCAACACCGGCTTCCTGGACCGCACCGGCGACGAGATGCACACCTGCATGCTGGCAGGGCCCGTCATGCGCAAGGGCGACATCAAGAACAGCACCTGGCTGGCCGCCTACGAGAAGAACAACGTCAATGTGGGCCTGGCCTGCGGCCTGCGCGGCCGTGCCCAGATCGGCAAGGGCATGTGGGCCATGCCCGACCTGATGGCCGACATGCTCAAGGCCAAGATCGCGCACCCGCTGGCCGGTGCCAATACCGCCTGGGTGCCCAGCCCCACCGGCGCCACACTGCACGCGATGCATTACCACCAGGTGGACGTGCCCGCGCTGCAAAAGCAGATGGAAAAGGCCGTGGCCAAACAGGACCCCAAGAAGCTGCGCGACGAGACGCTCGACCAGCTGCTGCAGTTCCCGGTCGTGGCCGAGGTCAACTGGTCGGCCGAAGACAAGCAAAAGGAACTCGACAACAACGCCCAGGGCATCCTGGGCTATGTGGTCCGCTGGGTCGACCAGGGCGTGGGTTGCTCCAAAGTGCCCGACATCAACGGCGTGGGCCTGATGGAAGACCGCGCTACGCTGCGCATCTCCAGCCAGCACATGGCCAACTGGCTGCACCACGGGGTGGTCACCGAAAAGCAGGTGCGCGAGACCTTCGAGCGCATGGCCAAAGTGGTGGACGGCCAGAATGCCGGCGACAAGCTCTACAAGAACATGGCCGGCAACTTTGCCAAGAGCGCCGCTTACCAGGCCGCCTGCGACCTGGTGTTCAAGGGCAAGGAACAGCCGTCCGGCTACACCGAGCCACTGCTGCATGCCTGGCGCCTGAAGGTCAAGGCTGCAGCCTGAGTCGCCGACGGGGAGGGGGTGTTGCTGTAGCAGCGCGCCCCCGCGCGCAATGATCCATTCGGCCGCAGGAGCGGCCTCCTACATGCCGGCAGGCGATCGCCTACACTCGCCTCATGTCTGCCAGTCCAACGATTGACGCCTGCCACTGCCCGCTGTGCGGCAGTCCCAACCACTGCGCCATGGAGCGGCCGCAGGCTGGAAGCGAGCAGGCGCCCTGTTGGTGCTCGCGCGAGCAGTTCAGCGCGCAACTCTTGCAGCAGGTGCCCGAGCCCCTGCGCGGCAAGGCCTGCATTTGCCAGAGTTGCGTGAAGGCTTCGCAGGCCGCATGAGCAGTGCTGGTCATGACCCACACAGCCTGCAGGCCTTGCAGGCCCGCCATGGCGAGCGTTACCGCTGGCTGCTTCTGCTTTCAGTGATGCTGGGCACCATGGCCTCGGTCATGTCATCCACCATCATCAACGTGGCCATTCCGGACCTGAGTCACCACTTTGCACTCGGCCAGAGCCGGGCACAGTGGGTGACCTCGGGCTTCATGGTGGCCTCCACCGTGTCCATGCTGACCACGCCCTGGTTGCTCACACGCTACGGTTACCGGCGCGTCTACAGCCTGTGCATGTGGGCCCTGCTGCTGGGGGGGCTGGGCGGCGGCCTGGCCAACGACTATGCGCTGGTGCTGCTGGCGCGCGTGGCCGAAGGACTGGCGGCCGGTGTGGTGCAGCCGATTCCGGCCATCATCATCCTGCGGGCCTTTGCTTCGGGCGAGCAGGGGCGCGCCAGTGGCCTGTTTGGAACGGGCGTGGTGCTTGCGCCAGCCCTGGGCCCCAGCATTGGCGGCGTGCTGGTGGATGCGTTTGGCTGGCGTTCGATCTTCTTCATGGTGGTGCCGCTGGCCGCGGTCGGTTTGTGGCTCTCGCGTCGCTTTGTGCCGACCACCGCGCCGGGCGGCGTGGCCGCCAACGCAGAATCGGCAGGGCTCGACTGGCTGGGGCTGGCGCTGGCCAGTGCCTCGACGCTGATGCTGCTCAACGGCCTGGTGCAGCTGCGCGGCGAGGGCGGACATGGCGCCGGGGTGCTGCTCACGTTGGCGGGGCTGGGCGCACTGTCTTTTGTCCTGTGGCAGCGGCGTTTGCTGCACCTGGCGCGGCACGGCGGCCGGCCCGCACTGATGAACCTGCAGGTGTTCGCGCACCGCAACTTTGCCATGGGTTCGTTGGTGGCCTTCACCTACGGCACCGCGCTTTTCGGTTCGACCTACCTGTACCCGGTATTCATGCAGATGGGCTTGGGTCTGTCGCCGTCCTACATCGGGGCGGCCTTGCTGCCCTCGGGTATTTTGCTGGCGGTGACGATCAACATCGTGGGTCGGCTGGCCGACCGTTACCCGGCCTCGCGTCTGGTGATGCTGGGGCTGGCCCTGCTGGCGCTGTCGTTCGGTCTGAACTTCACGGTGCACCCGGCGCAGGGACTGGCCTGGCTGTGGGTCTGGATCATTGTCGGGCGCATCGGACTGGGCTTCATCCTGCCTTCGCTCAATCTGGGCGCCATGAAAGGTGTGCCGCATGCGCTCATTCCGCAGGGCTCAAGCATCATCAATTTCATCCGCATGGTGGGAGGGGCCACGGGCGTGAGTCTGTGCGCCATCGTGCTGGAGTGGCGGCTGTCGATGCATGGGGCCCGCTTGGGCGAGGTGGCCGGCGAAGCTGCCCTGCAGGCCTTCAATGAAACATTTGCCTGTCTGGCGCTGCTGACCGGGCTGGCCATGGTGGCCGCCTGGCGTTTGGGTGGGCCCGAACATTCCAAAGGTTGATCGCCATGTGCCAACTGCTCGGCATGAACTGCAACACGCCCACCGACGTGACTTTCAGCTTCAGCGGCTTTGCGCAGCGTGGCGGCGCAACCGACCACCATGGCGACGGCTGGGGCATCGCGTTTTTCGAGGGCAAGGGGGTGCGCCACATGGTGGACCACCAGAGCGCCGCCACCTCGCCGGTGGCCGAGCTGGTGCGGCGTTACCCGATCAAGAGCACCAACGTGATCGCGCACATCCGCAAGGCCACGCAGGGCGAAGTCACACTCGAAAACTGCCACCCCTTTGTGCGTGAACTCTGGGGCCGCTACTGGGTGTTTGCCCACAACGGCAACCTGGAGGATTACGCGCCGCGCCTGCACGGCAGCTTCCGGCCGGTGGGCCAGACCGACAGCGAGCGGGCGTTTTGCTGGCTGATGCAGGAGCTGGCCAAGTCGCACGCTTCGGTGCCCCCGGTGGCCGAGCTCAACCAGACCCTGCGCGAGCTGGTGCCGCAGATCGCCAGGCACGGCACCTTCAACTTCCTGCTGTCCAATGGCGAGGCCCTGTGGGCGCACGCCAGCACGCACCTGCACTACGTGCTGCGCCGCCACCCCTTCACCCGGGCGACGCTGAGTGACGAAGACCTGAGCGTGAACTTTGCCGAGCACACCAGCGTGAACGACCGGGTCGCTGTGGTGGTGACGCAGCCCCTGACCACCGACGAGGTCTGGGTGGCTTTTGAGCCGGGGCGGCTGTACGCCTTTGTGGACGGGGAT
>CAXRGK010000135.1:0-2136 GCA_964230145.1 Burkholderiaceae bacterium
ATGCACAGGATCGGAATGCTGTCGGCGCTGGCCGAGTACAGGCCGGTGATCATGTCGGTGCCGGCCGGGCCGCTGGTGCCGATACACACACCGATGTGACCGGCGCGGGCGCGGGTGTAGCCCTCGGCCATGTGCGAGGCCGCCTCCACATGCCGCGCCAGCACATGGGCGATGCTGCCACGCTTGCGCAGTGCGGCATACATCGGGTTGATGGCGGCACCGGGCACACCGAAGGCCTGGGTGATGCCTTCTTTTTCCAGCACGCACAGGGCGGCTTCGATGGCGGTCATGCGGGTCATGGATCGTCTCCAGCAAAGGTTGAGGAACTGGATCGGATGCTATTGATCAACAATCAATATGTGAATTGCATTGCCGGTACTTTCATTCGATACTCCAGATACCGAATGAGGACACCCCATGGACCGTTTCAAGGAAATCGAGGCTTTTGTGCAGGTGATGGAACACGGCAGCATGGCCGCAGCCGCGCTGGCTGCGGGCGTCACGCCAGTGATGATGGGCCGCAGGCTGGATGCGCTGGAGCAGCGTCTGGGCACGCAGCTGGTCATCCGCACCACCCGCCGCCTGAGCCTGACCGACCAGGGTGCGAGCTACCTGGACGAATGCCGCCAGCTGCTGGCCCGCTGGGACGAGGCCGAGCGCGCCGTGTCCGCGCGCCACCAGCGTGCCAGCGGGCACCTGATCGTGTCAGCGCCAGCGGCTTTTGGCCGGCTGCATGTGGCGCCGCACGCCAGCAGCTTTCTGAAGGCCAACCCCGATGTGCAGCTGTCGTTTAACCTGACCGACCGGGTGGTGGACCTGGTGCGCGAGGGCTACGACATGGGCATCCGCATTGGCGGACAGATCGACCCGAACTTTGTGGCCATCAAGCTCGCCAGCAACCAGCGCGTGGTCTGCGGCACACCGGCCTATTTCCGCAAACGCGGCAAACCACGCACCCTCGAAGACCTGCGCCAGCACAACTGCCTGGCCTTCAACCTGCAGGGCGGGCAGCAGCGCGGCTGGTACTTTCTGAAAGACGGCAAGACCGTGACGGTTCGGGTTGAGGGCAATCTGGACTGCAACGACGGCGAACTGCTGCACCGCTGGGTCAGCGAAGGCCTGGGCCTGGGCTGGCGCTCGACCTGGGAAATTCAGGGCCAGCTGCAAAACGGCGAACTCGTCACCGTGCTCGACGAATTCGCCCTGCCCGCCTACGACATCATGGCGGTGTACCCGCAACAAAAACACCTGCCCGCCAAGGTGCGGTTTTTCATCGAGCACCTGAAGAAGGTCTACCGTCCGGCGGCTTACTGGCTGGCCGACAAGCCTTGAGAGAATCCAGACATGAGCACCTTGCTGATCCACCACATCCACACCCTGGCCACCCAGGACGACGCCCAGACCGAGCTGCGCGACGCCTCGGTCTTCATCCGCGACCACCGCATCGAATGGGTGGGGCGGGCCCAGGACCTGCCTGCGCCTTTGCAGACCGCCGATGAAGTGCTGGACGCCCGGCGCCTGCTGGTCGTGCCGGGCATGGCCAACACCCACCACCACATGGTGCAGTCGCTGACACGGGCCGTGCCCGGTGTGCAGAACGCCGAGCTGTTTGCCTGGTTGCAGGGCCTGTACCCGATCTGGGCCGGCCTCACGCCCGAGATGGTGCAGGTCAGCACGCAAGTGGCCATGGCCGAGCTGCTGCTCTCAGGCTGCACCACCAGCAGTGACCACCTCTACATCTATCCCAACGGCATCCGGCTGGACGACAGCATCGAAGCGGCCCGGCAGATCGGCATGCGCTTTGTGGCCACCCGCGGCAGCATGAGCGTGGGCCAGTCACAAGGCGGCCTGCCGCCCGACCGCGTGGTCGAGCGTGAAGACTTCATCCTGAAAGAAACGCAGCGCCTGATCGAAACCCACCACGATGGCGCGCATGGCGCCATGACCCAGGTGGCCGTGGCCCCCTGCTCGCCTTTTTCAGTCAGCCGCGATCTGATGCGCAGCTCCGCTGAGCTGGCCCGCCATTACAAGGTGCGGCTGCACACCCATCTGGCCGAGAACGACCACGATGTGGCCTACAGCCAGGAGAAGTTCAACTGCACACCGGCCCAGTACGCGCAGGATCTGGGCTGGGTG
>CAXRGK010000136.1:0-7100 GCA_964230145.1 Burkholderiaceae bacterium
GGCAAGCCGGTGGCGCCTAGCTTTTTGCTGGCCTGCGTGCTGTGGTCCGACGTGCGCGAGGGCTGGGCCCAGCGCATTGCGCGCAAGGCGCACCCTTTCCCTGCGCTGCAGGAAGCCATTGACGAAGTGTTTGACAGCCGCATCGGCGATGTCTCGGGCCGCGGCAAGCTGGGCGCCGACATGCGCGAGATCTGGATGATGCAGCCGCGCTTTGAAAAACGTGTCGGCAGCACCCCTTTCAGCCTGGCCGAGCAGCCGCGTTTCCGGGCCGGTTTCGATTTCTTGCGTCTGCGCGCCGATGTACAGGAAGTGGATGAGCGTCTGGCCGACTGGTGGCAGGAATTCAGTCTGGCCGACGACGCCACCCGCGAAGACCTGGTGCAACAGGCCAAGACCGAGCAGCAGGCCAAAGCCCGCGGCCCGCGTGTGCGCCGGGTCCCCAAGGCCGATGCAGCGGCTTCCTTGCCTGCTCAAAGCGATGCTGCAGAGGCCTGCGAGCAGGGCGCTGATGGCGAAGCCGTATCCAAAAAGCGCCGTCGCCGTCGCCGCAAGCCTGCGGGTGATGGCGCTGCGCCTGCCTCCGAATAAATCGCTCCCGTTCGCCCTGAGCTTGTCGCAGGGTGAATGGGTTTCGACAGGCTCAGTTCGAACAGTTCCATCATGCCCAGTGGCCCGCTTTCAACCCGGCGTGATCCGGTCATCGCCTTCATCGCACTGGGGGCCAACCTGGGGGATGCGCGGCAGGCGGTTGAAGTCGCTTTGCAGGCCTTGGGCAGGCTGCCTGATACCCGCCTGAGGGCACGTTCCCGTCTGTACCGCACCGCGCCGCACGAGGCCACAGGCCCTGACTTCATCAATGCCGTGGCGCGCATCGAGACGCATTTAAGCGCCCCGGCACTGCTCGATGCCCTGCAGGCCCTCGAAAATGCAGCAGGCCGGGAGCGGCCTTATGCCAATGCCCCCCGCACACTCGACCTGGACATCCTGCTGTATGGCGATGCCCGCATCGACAGCCCTCGCCTGACGGTGCCGCACCCGCGCATGCAGGGCAGGGCGTTTGTGCTGCACCCGCTGGCCGATGTCGCGCCGGAGCGGGTATCGGCGGCCGATCTGCTGGCTGTTCAAAACCAGCCCATCACCCCCATGGAGAACGACGCGCCATGAACCTGCTGGCCGCAATCCAGTCCTGGCCCGTGAGCCTGCAAACCGTGTTGTTGTTGCTCGCCAGCAATGTCTTCATGACTTTTGCCTGGTACGGTCACCTGCGCAGCCTGTCTGCTGCACCCTGGTACATGGCAGCCATCGTGAGCTGGGGCATCGCCTTTTTTGAATACCTGCTGCAGGTGCCGGCCAACCGCATCGGCCACACCGAATTCAGCGTCGGACAGCTCAAGATCGTGCAGGAGGTCATCACGCTGACGGTGTTCGTGCCGTTTGCCATGCTCTACCTCAAAGAGCCTTTCAAGCTGGACTATGTCTGGGCGGCTTTGTGCATGGTGGGCGCGGTGTATTTCATCTTCCGCAGTGCCTGAGGCGACCGGACGGCGAGGTCCGCCCGGTTAAACTTGCGGCTGTCTCTGATTCGTCAAATTTCCCGATCCTCCAGGAGCCCCCATGCTGTTTGGCAAACTGCTGCCCAAAGAAGGCAATTTTTTTGAACTGTTCAACCAGCATGCCGAGCGCATCGTGGAGGCCGCGCGTGCCTTCGCCAACCTGGTGACGCATTACAACGATGTCCACTTGCGCGAAAAATACAACCGGGATGTGGACAACGCCGAACATGCGGCCGACCGCGTCACCCAGGAAGTCAACCGCCTGATCCACACCACCTTCATCACCCCGATCGACCGTGAACAGATCCACGCCTTGATCAACCTGATGGACGACGTGGCTGACCTGATCCAGGACTCTGCCGAAACCATGGCGCTGTACGACGTGCGCCACATGACCGAGGAAATCAGCCGCCTGACCGATCTGTCGGTTCGCTGCTGCGAACGTGTCCAGGACGCCGTCAAGCTGCTGGCCCGCATCGGCGACCCGGCTGTGGCCGAATCGGCGCTCAAGACCTGCGAAGAAATCGACCGCCTGGAATCGGACGCCGACCGCGTCATGCGCAGCGCCATGAGCAAGCTGTTCCGTGACGAGCCCGACGTGCGCGAAATCATCAAGCTCAAGGCCATCTACGAGCTGCTCGAGACCATCACCGACAAGTGTGAAGACGTCGCCAACCAGATCGAGGGCATTGTCCTCGAGAACTCCTGATCCGGCGCGGAGAGTCCTGACACATGGAAACCGCACAAGCCGCACTGTGGGTGGTGATGTTGCTGGTGGCACTGGCCTTGGCTTTCGACTTCATGAACGGGTTTCATGACGCGGCCAACTCCATCGCCACCGTCGTCTCCACCGGCGTACTCAAGCCCACGCAGGCCGTGGTGTTTGCCGCCTTCTTCAACTTCATCGCCATCTTTGTCTTTCACCTGAGCGTGGCCGCCACGGTGGGCAAGGGCATCGTTCAGCCCGGCGTGGTCGACACGCATGTGGTCTTCGGTGCACTGGTGGGCGCCATCACCTGGAACGTCATCACCTGGTACTACGGCATCCCCAGCAGCTCCTCGCACGCGCTGATTGGCGGCATCGTGGGCGCCGTGATCGCCAAGGCCGGTACCGGCGCACTGCTGTCTGCGGGCATCCTCAAGACCGTGACCTTCATTTTCGTGTCCCCCTTGCTGGGCTTTGCCCTGGGCTCGCTGATGATGGTGCTGGTGGCTCAAATCTTTCGGCGCACCCGGCCGTCCAAGGTGGACAAATGGTTCCGCCGTCTGCAATTGGTCTCTGCCGGAGCCTACAGTCTGGGCCACGGTGGCAACGACGCCCAGAAGACCATCGGCATCATCTGGATGCTGCTCATGGCCACCGGCTACGCCACAGCGGGCGACAAAGCGCCGCCCACCTGGGTCATCGTGTCCTGCTACATGGCCATCGGTTTTGGCACCATGTTCGGCGGCTGGCGCATCGTCAAGACCATGGGGCAGAAGATCACCAAGCTCAAGCCGGTGGGGGGGTTCTGTGCCGAAACCGGTGGTGCGCTCACGCTGTTCATTGCCACAGGTCTGGGCATTCCGGTGTCGACCACCCACACCATCACCGGCGCCATCGTCGGCGTGGGTTCCACCCAGCGGGCCAGTGCCGTGCGCTGGGGGGTGGCTGGCAACATCGTCTGGGCCTGGATCTTCACCATTCCAGCCAGCGCCTTCGTGGCGGCTGTGGCCTACTGGGCGAGCCTGCAGCTGTTCTGAACCGCTCTGGCGAGCTTGCGAAAAAAGTCCCGCATGCGGGACTTTTTGGTTTGGCAGCGCCTCTCAATGGATGTCGTGCCCGGCTTGATCGGGCATCCCAGGGTTGGCTGTGGATCCTCGGGACGAGCCCGAGGATGCCCTTGGGCTCGTCACTGCCCCGTTACTGGCTGACCTTGAGGGCTTCCTGAATCTGGTATTCGAAATACCGCTGGAAGCTGAAAACGATGCTCGACATCAGGATGGCGGTGCCCACCAGCAGGGCCACGGCCACCCCAGCAATGGTGAACCAGGTGGTCCGGCCGGGCAGGGCGTCCGGTGCCGCGCCCGGGTTGTACAGGCTGTTCCACTTTTCCCGGCTCATCAGGCCATAGACGATGGCGTTGAGCCCGTTGGCCGCAATGTTGAAGCCCAGCAGAGGAATCAGCCACCAGCTCATCTGGTCGTCCTGCCCGAATTGCATGACCCGTTCGATGCCATACAGCCCCAGGGCGGTGGGCAAGGGCAGCAGCCAGCCCCACAGGTCACTGAAGCCGCGAAGATAAAAGCGGTGCAGCCCCAGAGGACCGCCAAAGAAAGTCAGCCAGGTGGCCAGCGTCTTGTTTTTCATGGTGGGCGATTATGCGGGAGGGGTGCTGTCGCCTGCCCCCAGGGGCTTTTCCATCAGGACCACATCGAGCCAGCGCTCGAATTTCCAGCCGCAGGAACGCAGCGTGCCCGTGTGGGTGAAGCCCAGCGCCGAATGCACGCCAATCGACCCCGCATTGGCCGAATCCCCGATCACGGCCAGCATCTTGCGCACGCCCGCGGCCTGCGCCTGCTGGCACAGCGCGCTCAGCAAGGCCCGGCCCCATCCTTTGCCCTGCAGGCCTGGCGCCACGTAGATCGAGTCTTCGGCCGAGAAGCGGTAGGCCGGCCGGGGCTTGAACCAGTTGCAATAGGCAAAGCCCAGCACTTGCCCGTCATCCTCGGCCACCAGATAAGGCAAGCCTTTGGACAGCACATCTGCACGGCGGGCGGCCATGTCGGCTTCGGTGGGCGGATCGATCTCGAAAGTGCCTGTGCCGTTGAGCACATGGTGGCGGTAAATGGCCGTGATGGCCGCCACGTCTTCATCGCGGCTGGGTCGAATCAGGCTCATTTTCTGGACTCCAGTTATAATCAAAGGCTTTTCAGTGTGTCACTGGCCGGGTGGCCAGTTGCGTGTCTCAAACGCTGAAGGAATCAAGGGTCTGCTTTTCTGATCTGCAGGCCCCGCCACCCAAGGATAAATCATGGTCGTTATTCGTCTGAACCGCGGCGGCTCCAAAGGCCGTCCCTTCTTCAACATCGTCGTTGCCGACAAGCGTGTGCGCCGCGATGGCCGCTTCATCGAGCGCATCGGCTTCTACAACCCCACCGCTGTTGAAGGCGAGCAGGGCCTGCGCATTGCCCAGGACCGCCTGACCTACTGGAAGAGCGTCGGCGCCCAGGCTTCTCCCACCGTGGAACGCCTGATCAAGCAAGCCGCCAAGGCTGCTGCCTGATCGACCGGGATCGCCGGATGCGTCCACCGCTCGAAACGGCCGAATTGCCGGCCGACGCCATCGAAGTCGGGCGCATCCTCGATGCCTGGGGCATCAAGGGCTGGTTCAAGGTCCTGCCCCATAGCGCCTCTCCCGAGGCGCTTTTTTCTTCCAAGCGCTGGTATTTGCTGCCCCCCGAGCGCAGCGCCAAACCCCGCCGTCCCACCGAAGCCGCTGCCGCCGAGGACTGGACGCAGCCCCTGCTGCTGCGTGTGCGCGAAGCCAAGGACCATTCCGACAGCGTTGTCGCCGCCAGCGCTGACATTCCGGATCGCAATGCCGCCGAAAGCCTCAAGGGTGCGCGCATCTTTGTGCCCCGTTCAAGCTTCCCGACACCCGAAGAAGGCGAGTACTACTGGGTGGACCTGATCGGTCTGCAGGTGGTCAACCGCGAAGGCGTGGTGATGGGCGAAGTGCGTGACCTCATGACCACCGGCCCGCAGACCGTGCTGGTGCTGCAGGCCGAAGAAGCTGGCAAGAAGGTCGAGCGCATGATTCCCTTTGTGTCCGCCTTTGTCGACAAGGTGGACACCGCCGCACGGTGCATCACCGTCGACTGGCAAGCCGACTACTGAACACAAACCGTTCGGGCTGAGCTTGTCGAAGCCCTTCGACAAGCTCAGGGCGAACGGGATAAAGTCAGCCACCACCATGCGCTTTGATGTCATCACCCTGTTTCCCGAACTGTTCGAGCCTTTCCTCAAGGCGGGTGTGACACGCCGCGCCTACGAGACGCGCCAGGTCGATGTGCGTCTGTGGAATCCGCGCGACTTTGCCGAAGGCAATTACCGTCGGGTGGATGACCGCCCCTTTGGCGGCGGCCCCGGCATGGTCATGCTGGCCGAGCCGCTGGAGAAGTGTCTGCAGGCCATCCGCAACGAGCGGGCCGAAGCCGAGCCAGCGCCCTTTGTGCTGTTCTCGCCCATCGGGCAGCCGCTGACCCACACCGCCGTGCAAGGCTGGGCCGAAAGCCAGGGCGCCATCCTGCTGTGCGGCCGTTACGAGGGCGTCGACCAGCGCTTCATTGACCGCCACGTCACGCACCAGATCAGCCTGGGCGACTTTGTGCTGTCCGGTGGTGAAATCGCGGCCATGGCCCTGCTCGATGCTGTTGCCCGCCTGCAGCCCGGTGTGCTCAATGACGAAGGCAGCCACCAGCTCGACAGCTTCAATCCGGCCCTGGACGGCCTTCTGGACAGCCCGCACTACACCCGCCCCGAGGTCTGGCAAGGTGAGGTGGTGCCCGAGGCGCTGCTGTCGGGCCACCATGCCCGCATTGAGCGATGGCGGCGTGAACAGAGCCTGACGCTCACGGCCCGGCATCGCCCGGAACTGATCGATCAGGCTCGGGCGGCCGGTCGCCTGGACAAGGCGGATGAGGCTTTCCTGCGTGCGCTGCCAGGGCAGGATTCAGCCAAAAACTGAAAAAAGCTATAATTCAAGGCTTTTCGGTCCTCTACCCGCCGCGGTCCGGCCTGCTGCACATGGTTGCAGCCGACAGTCTCTTGAACAAGAACGCCAGGAACGCCCCTAGTGCAGCGGGCATGAACGAAAGAATGTGGAGTTCAACATGAACCTGATCCAGACCCTCGAGCAAGAAGAAATCGCTCGCCTTGGCAAAACCATCCCCGAGTTCGCCCCTGGCGACACCGTGATCGTGAACGTGAACGTGGTTGAAGGCAACCGCAAGCGCGTGCAGGCTTACGAAGGCGTGGTGATCGCCAAGCGCAACCGTGGCCTCAACAGCGGCTTCACCGTGCGCAAGATCTCCAGCGGCGAAGGCGTGGAACGCACGTTCCAGACCTACAGCCCCCTGATCGCCAGCATCGAAGTCAAGCGTCGTGGTGACGTGCGTCGTGCCAAGCTGTACTACCTGCGTGACCGCAGCGGCAAGTCGGCTCGTATCAAGGAAAAGCTGCCCCAGCGCAAAGCCGCTGCCGCCGCGTAATCCGGATACAGCCCAAAACAAAAACCGCCCGTGGTGCAAACCCGGGCGGTTTTTCTTTGGACGCTTGATGTGAGGCAGGCAAGAACAAGGGCTGGGCGGATGGGCTGGCGCCTCATGCTGTCCCGCAGGACAGAAATCAGCACCATCCCGCTCCCGGGCCCTTGTGCTGCCCATGGGCGCTGTGCGCACAGGGTGATGGGTGGGTGATCAACCCCGGCGCTTGGGGGCGTGGGGCTTGAAGCCACCGCCTACCAACTTGGGGCCGCGCGGGGCGCGGTCAAAGCGGTCATTGCC
>CAXRGK010000137.1:0-2937 GCA_964230145.1 Burkholderiaceae bacterium
TCGCCGCGGGCAAAGCGGCTGGGGATCGAGTCGGGTGCGTTGCCGATGGAAGCGCCGAAGGCGCTGATGACCTTGTGGCCGGAGGCGGCTTCGAAGATCGGCACCAGCTTTTTGTAGGCTTCGGTGAAGGCGCCAGAGGTGACGACGCGGACTTCGGCCGCCTGCGTTGCGAGCGCAGCGAAGAGCAGCAGGGCGCTGGCCAAAAGGCCGCGGCGGGTGAAAAGGGGCAGCAGTTTCAAGGTTTGTCTCCGTGTTTGTTGGGTGTGCGGGTTCAGTCCATCGCGATCTTGCGTTCATGGATGATGCGGCCCCAGGTGGTGGTTTCCTTGGCCATGTATTTGGCGAGGTCCTCGCGCGAGCCAGGTTGCGGCGTGAGGCCGTGGCTGTTGAGGGCATCGACCACATCGGGCGACTTGAGCACCTTCACGAGTTCGGTGTTCCAGCGGTCGAGGATGGGTTTGGGCACTTTGGACGAAGCCACGAAGGCGTACCAGTTGGTGGCCGAGAAGCCCGGGTAGCCCGACTCGGCGATGGTGGGCACCTTGGGCAGGGCCGTCAGGCGCTGGCTGCCCGTGCTGGCGATCGGGATCAGCTTGCCGGTCTCGATGTGCGGCAGCGATGTGGACAGCGTGGAGTAGTAAGCCGCCACGCGGCCGCCAAGCAGGTCCTGCAGCGCCGGTGCGCCGCCCTTGTAAGGCACGTGTACCGTGTCGATCTTGGCCATGTCGTTGAGCAGTTCGCCCGCGAGGTGCGAGGCCGAGCCCGGGCCGGTGGAGGCGAAGTCCAGCTTGCCGGGGTTCTTCTTGGCGTAGGCCACGAAGTCGGCAAAAGTCTTGATGCCGGTGTGTGCGCCGACCACCAGCACGTTCGGGAAGTTCACCCCCATGGTGATGGGCGCCAGATCTTTCACCGGGTCGTAGGGCAGCTTCATCATGTGCTGAGCAATGGTGAGCGGACCGACTGAACCGAACAGGATCAGGCTGCCGTCGGAGGGGCCTTGCGCGGTGTACTGATGTGCAATGTTGCCGCCCGCCCCCGCACGGTTGTCCACCACGACCGAGGCGCCGATGTTCTCGCCGAGCTTTTTGGCGATGATGCGTGCGCCGGTGTCGGCCGCGCCGCCTGCGGCAAAGCCAACCACCATGGTGATGGTTTTCTTGGGCGGGAAGTCTTGGGCCTGGGCGGTCAGTGTCAGACCTGCGGTGGCCAGGGCGAGTGCGGTGCGCAAAAGATGGCGTTTGTTCATGGGTGTCTCCTTGTCGGGTCGAAGGCGGACAGGCGCACAGCCCGTCCAGAAAAGCGGTGTCCGGGCTTATTCGCCGCCTAAGCCCAGGCGGTTCGGTTGGCGTTTTTCGACGGCATGGCGCAGCAGCGAGGCGCTGCGGTAAATGCCGTGGGCAAATTTGTTGTAAGGCAGGGTGGCAAACAGCGCCATCACGCTGCCCAGGTGCACGGCCAGGGCCAGCGGCATCTGCGCCTGGCCGCGCAGCGCCCACAGCACGAGGCCGCTGGCACTGATCAGGAACAACAGGCCGATGAAGCCGTAGTCCATGGGCTTTTGCGCCGCATCGCCGTGCAGCGGATGGCGCTGCAACTTGAGCCTGAGCAGGCCCAGCGTGCCCATGCACAGCATCACGCCGCCCACGGCGCCCAGCAGCTTGGGCAGGCTGGGCAGGTCGTACGGTGCAGGCAGGTTGAAGGCGTAGTGGTAGAGCGTGGCCACACTGGTGGCGGCAAAGCACAGCACGAAACCGTAGAAGGTCAAGTGGTGCGCACGGCGGCGGCTCATGCCGAAAGCGTCGTCTTCGTTGTTGCAACCTTCGCCGTGACCACCGTCCAGGTACTTCAGGCGCAACACATCGTGCGTGGCCTCCGCCGCAGCCGGGCCTGTGAGGGGTGCACCGGTGGTGGCCGGGCCGATGTCGCGCCAGAAGCGGCGAACGCCCAAAGCCAGTGCCAGCACCGCAAACAGGAAGACCGGCGCGAACAGGCTCACCAGGAAGTTGTGCGGGAAGATGGCGTAGAAATCGGCCGCGCCAGCCGCAGCAGAGGATGCCAGCCAGATAAACAACGCCAGACCCGCGGCAAGGGCCAGTGACAGCGTCAGGCCATTGCGCTGGTACAGCCGGCCCAGCGGTGCGGGCCAGGCGTAGTCGGCATAGGTCTGGCCGCGCACGGTGGCCATGGCCTGCGGCACATTGACGCCGAACTCGTGCGGCGGCGCGTACTGGCAGGCATGCAGACAGGCACCGCAGTTGTGGCAGAGGTTGGCCAGAAAGTGGATGTCGGCCTTGCCGAATTCGAGCCGCCGCGTCATGGCCGGGAACATGGCGCAAAAGCCTTCGCAGTAGCGGCAGGCGTTGCAGATCTGCAGCTGGCGCGCGACTTCGGTTTCGGGGGCGGTGAGGTTGCCCATGGGCTCACCATTCGCCAAAGCCTTGGCTTCGCGGGTCAGGGCGTTGAGCGTGTTCATGCCTGCACCCCCAACGCGGCTTTGGCGGCATTGGTGCCGGCAATGCGGCCAAAGGCTGTGCCGATCGACATGCCCACGCCTGCGGTGTAGCCCTTGCCCAGCACATTGCCGGCCATCATCTCGCCGGCCACAAACAGGTTGGGGCTGGGTACATCGCCAAAACGCACGGCGGCCGTGTCGTCGGTTTTCAGGCCGAGGTAGGTGAAGGTCACGCCCGGGCGCACGGCGTAGCCGTAGAACGGCCCGGTGTCGATGGGCCGCGCCCAGTGGGTCTTGGCGGGACTCACACCCTCGGTGTGGCAGTCGTCCAGTGTGGTGTGGTCAAACGTGCCTTCGCGGCAGGCGGCGTTGTAGCTGTTCAAGGTCTGCATGAAGGTGTCCACCGGCAGGCCGAGTTTTTGCGCGAGTTCGGGCAGTGTGTCCGCCACCACGCCCGGAAACACGGGCGGCATGAAGCGGCCCAC
>CAXRGK010000138.1:0-5884 GCA_964230145.1 Burkholderiaceae bacterium
GCGTGCTGCTGACCACCACACCCGGCGAACAACACGGCCTGGGCTTGCTGATGGCCGAGTGTCACTTTGCACTGGAGTCCTGCGTGCGCTTTGTGCTGGGCACTTCCACGCCTGTGGCCGACATCGTGCTGGCAGCGCGTCAGCTGCGCATCGATGTGCTGGCGCTGAGCTTCAGCGCCCACGCTTCACGCCGCGATGTGCTTGAAAACCTCAGGCAGTTGCTTGACCAGCTGCCTGCGGGAACTGAGGTCTGGGTGGGCGGTGCCGCAGCAGCAGCACACAGCCGCGCGCTGCCCGAGGGCGTGGTTTTGATGCGCCAGCCAGGCGACGTCTCGCAGCAGGTACAAGCCTGGCGACAACGCCTGCCCAGGCCTGCCTGAACGCGCCGGCAGCCTGGTGCTGCAAACAGGTACAATGTTCGGTGTTGCAGTCATTTGCTTACCTTCGCTGCAGCAAGGTCTGATCAGGGCAGCGGTACCCCAACACCGCAAACCTCCACCACCGTTTAACCACCGCATCTCACCGCGGGTTGCCTCTGGTGGTCACACTTTTTCGATTTGGCAAGCCCCACTCCGTCGGACTGAGCGCCGTCGTATTGGCCCACACCTTGGCCGCTACAAGCGGCAGGCGTGCGCCGGGCCATCCCGGTCCAAACCTTTTACTTTTTTTGATGTCATCTGCTTTTGCACCATTTGCCGTAGGCAAATTCCTTTTCACTCCTCTGTCGCGTTGCGCCAGAAGTGGCCGTTTCACCTCATCGCTGTCGATCCGCCGGGGCAAAGGCTCCCAGACCCACGACAGCGTCTACACCTTCACCCCCGATTTCGCCGACCGCGACAGTGCCTTGACCTACGCTGCCCAGCAAGGGCGTGACTGGTTCACCACGGCTCGCGCCTGACTCCACCCATACAACAAAGGAAACCCCATGGCCAAGGAAGAACTCATCGAGATGCAGGGCAAAGTGGACGAAGTCCTGCCCGACCTGCGTTACCGCGTGACGCTGGAAAACGGTCACCAGCTGGTGGCCTACACCGGTGGCAAGATGCGCAAGCACAGCATCCGCATCCTGGCCGGTGACAAGGTCACGCTGGAGATGTCGCCTTATGACCTTTCCAAGGGGCGCATCACCTTCCGTCACATTGAAAACCGCATGCCCCGCGTGGGCGGCGCGCCTGCCTACAAGGGCAAGCGCTGATTCAGCGTTTTTCTTTCTGTTTTTTCCGTGCCCGATTGGCGGGCGCATTTTTTGAAAGGCTCACCATGAGCAACAAACTGTATGTCGGCAATCTGTCTTACGCGGTGCGCGACAACGATCTGCAACAGGCGTTTTCGCCCTTTGGCAACGTCCAGTCGGCCAAGGTCATGATGGAGCGCGACACCGGCCGTTCCAAAGGTTTCGGCTTTGTCGAAATGGGCAGCGCCGAAGAGGCGCAGGCCGCCATTGAAGCCCTGCATGGCACCAACATGGGTGGCCGTGACCTGACCGTCAACGTCGCCCGTCCGATGGAAGCCCGCCCCCCGCGCAGCGGTGGTTTCGGCGGTGGTTTCGGTGGCGGTGGTCGCCGTTACTGATCTTTCGTGATTTTGGGCAGCGCAGCTGCCCTTTTTTTCAGCACGCCGCGGCGCACCAGCACTGGTGCGGGTCGCGGCGTTTGTTCATGGGCTTATCCACAGCTTTGGCCACGGGTCATGGGGACAGTTGGGCACCGATGCCACAAGGTCCGTGTGGCCAATCTGCGGCCACCCTCGGCTCGCTATGATGGTTTGATGGTTTTGCACCTTTCCTGCCGCCATGGACGTCACTGACTTTTTCCCGGGGCTGCTCACTGCGCTGGGTGTGGGTTTGATGATCGGTGTGGTGCGTGAGCGCAGACACCGTCCTGATGCCACCAAGGCGGGCACGCGCACGCATGCGCTGGTGGCCATGCTCGGTTATGTGGCCTGGGGTTTTGGCCCCTGGCCTTTTGTGGCCACCTTGCTGGTGATCGGCGCACTGGCCATTGGTGGCTACCGCATCACGGCCCGTTCCGATCCCGGCCAGACAGGAGAGGTGGCCTTGCTGGTGACGCTGATGTTGTCTGCACTGGCCCACCAAAACCCGGTGCTGGCTGGCGGATTGGGGGTGCTGGCTGCGGTGCTGCTCCATGCCAAACGCGCCTCGCAACGCATCAGCCGTGAACTCATCACCGAGCAGGAATTGCAAGACGCGCTGATGCTGGCCGCGGCTGCGCTGGTGGTGTTGCCGGTGCTCTCCAGCGAACCGGTGGACCCCTGGGGGGTCCTGCGTCTGAGCACCTTGTGGCGCATCGTGGTGCTCATCATGGCCGTGGGCATGTTCGGCCATGTTGCGCAGCGCGCACTGGGCCCCCGGTGGGGCATGCCTGTGGCCGGCTTTTTTTCAGGTTTTGCCTCCTCGACTGCGGCTGTGGCCAGCATGGGCCAGCGCGTCAAGGATGGCCATTTGCAGGCTTTGCCTGCGGCTGCGGCCGCCACATTGTCAAGCCTGGGTTCTCTGTTGCTGCTTGCGGGGGTGTTGGGCACGGTGTCCCCGGCGCTTTTGCAGTCCATGCGCGAGTCTTTCGCACTGGCTGCGCTCGGCTTGTTGCTGGTGGTGGTGTCTTGCCTGCGCCGAGACCGGAGCGGCATACAGATCCGGGCTTCAGGTCGGTCTTTCAAAGTGACGCATGCCCTGATGATTGCCGCCATGATTGCGCTGCTGTCGGTTCTTGCAGCCTGGCTGCGCCAAACGCATGGCGACAGCGGCGTGCTGCTGGCGGCGGCGGCCGTGGCGTGGGTGGAGGTGCATGCAGCGGTGGTCAGCGTGGCGCAACTGATGCAGACGGGTGAGATGCCGCCCGCGCTGGCCCAATGGGGGGTGGTGGCGGTGCTGGCATCCAGCGCCTTTGCCAAAACCGTGCTGGCTTTTGTCAGTGGGGGGCTGCGCTATGGCCTGCTGGTCGGCCTGGGCTTGCTCGCGATGGTGTTGGGGGCGGCCATGGCCCTGGTGCGCTGACCCGGGATGCATTTATTGTCGGACAATAACCTGGCATTTGACCCTCTGCCGCCAGTCAATGTCGGCCATTTAGGGTTTGCACCAACGTTTTTGATGCTTTCATTGTCCGACAATTTTGGGCATGAAAAGCACCCACACGGCCCCTGAACAACGACCGGCCAGACCGGCGAGCCTGCCGTTGGCTGACTTGGCCCGGTGGCTGATGGGCCAAGGCGTCCTGGATGCTGGCCAAACTCTCCAGGCCGAGCGCATCACGGGCGGGCAGTCCAACCCGTCGTGGCTGCTGCGCAGCGGCAGCCGGGTCTTGGTGCTGCGGGCCAAGCCCGCACCAGCGGCGCAGTTGTTGCCGTCGGCCCATGCGATCGAGCGTGAATACCGCATCCTTCGGGCTTTGCAGGGCACGGGCGTGCCGGTGCCGCATGTGCGCGCCCTGTGCGAAGACGAGTCCGTCATGGGTGTGGCTTTTTATGTGATGGACTTTGTGCAGGGCCGCATCTTCCGTGATGCGACCTTGCCCGAAGTTCCACCCCCTGAGCGCGCCGCGTATTTCAAGGCGGCCAACGAGGTGCTGGCCCGTCTGCACCGTGTGGACTGGCGCGCACTGGGCCTGCAGGACTTTGGCCGCCACGACGGCTACTACAGCCGCCTGATCCGCCGCTGGACCAAACAGTACGAAGCCTCGCGTCCGGCGCCGGTCGCTGCCATGGAGCAGCTTGCCTTGTGGTTGCCGCAGCACATCCCGGCAGGCGCTGACAGCGCCGATCTGACCTGCATCACCCACGGTGACTACCGCATCGAGAACCTGATGTTCCACCCCACACGCCCCGAAGTGGTGGCGGTGCTGGACTGGGAGCTGGCCACGCTGGGCCACCCCTTGAGCGATCTGTCCTACAGCGCGCTGGCCTGGCGCATGCCCTCGGGCATCCTGCGCGGCTATGGCGATCAGGACCTGACCGCGCTGGGTATCCCGCCCGAGATGGCGCATGTCGCGCTTTACTGCGAACGCATGCACATGGACCTGAGCAGCGTCTGCGCGGACTGGCCTTTTTACCTGGCCTTCAACCTGTTTCGCCTCAGTGCCATCCTGTTTGGCATCGGGCAGCGCGAACGCGACGGCGTCGCATCCAATACCACCGCCCGCGAGATCGCCGCCATGGCCGAACCCGTGGCGCGCTGGGGTTGGGCGATTGCGCAGGGGCAGACCACGGATTTCCTTTCACACAACCACAGGAGACATGCATGAAACACTTTTCCCGCCGTTCATGGACGCAAGGCCTGCTGGCCGCCATGCTGGGCCTCTCGGCACTGGCCAGCCAGGCGCAGGAAGGCGCACCCGCCAAGATCATCGTCGGCTTCCCGGCAGGCGGTTCGTTTGACGCGATCGCCCGTCTGATTGCCGAGAAGGCCAAGACCGAACTCAACCGCCCCATTGTGGTGGACAACAAGGCGGGGGCGGGTGGGCGCATTGCCGTGGATGCGCTCAAGGGCTCGCCGGCCGATGGCAGCGTGGTCATGCTGGGCCCGGATGCGTTGACGTCCCTTTACCCCTTTACCTTCAAGAAACTCAACTACGACCCCAAGAAGGACCTGGTGCCGATTGGCACTGCGGCCGAATTCGCCTTCAGTTTCGCCGTGGGCTCCAACCCCAAGGTGAACAGCTGGGCCGAGTACGTGGCCTGGGCCAAGGCCAACCCCAAGGACGCCAGCTACGGCATTCCGGCGCTGGGTGCGCCGCACCACTTCTTTGGCATCCTGCTGGGCAATGCCATCGGTGTGCCGATGCAGAACGTGCCCTTTCAGGGCAGTGCGCCGATCAACCTGGCGCTGATGGGCGGGCAGATCAGCTCCTCGATCGATGTGGCCAGCAGCCAGGTGGAAAACCACAAGGCCGGCAAGATCAGGATGCTGGCGGTCTCCACCGAGCAGCGCATCCCTCAGGCGCCCGATGTGCCGACTTTCACCGAGCTGGGTTTTCCGGCCGTCAGCGGTGCCGGGTTCAACGCTTTGTATGCCCCTGCCGGCACCCCCGCCAGCGCGGTGGACGCCTGGAACAAGGCCTTGGCCAAAGTCATGGCCATGCCCGATGTGAAGGAAAAGCTCACAGGCATGGGCTACAGTCCTGTGGGCAAATCCACGCAGGAGCTGATCAATCGCCAGAATGCCTCCATTCGCAAATGGGAGCCGGTGATCAAGGCATCCGGTTTCACTGCCGACTGAGGCTGATCCCAAGGGCCTGCAGCGCAGGCCCTTTTTTTTGGTGTTGTTGATGGCGTCTTCTTCTACCCGCTCTGTACCGGCCTACCGGGTTGTGTCTGACCACCTGCGTCAACGCATCGTGGCGGGCGAGATCACGGCGGGCCAGGCCCTGCCGATCGAGGCCGATCTGTCGGCCCACTACGGCGTGCACCGTTCGACCGTGCGCGAAGCACTGCGACAACTGGAGCAGGATGGTCTGGTGCAGCGCACGGGCAAGCGCCTGGTGGTCACGGTGCCGCAGCAAAGTGACCTCACGCGCACCGCAGAGCGGGCCCTGGTGCTGCAGCGCGTCAGCTTTCGAGAAGTGTGGGAAGTGGCCTCCACCATCGAGCCTCTGTGCGCCAGACTGGCCGCAGAACGGATCACCGACGACGAGCTGGCCAGGCTTCAGGCCAATCTGACGCAGACGGCCGAACGGGTGCGTGAGGGCCAATCCCCAGTGCAGCTGACGATCGAGTTCCAGTCGCTGGTGGCCGAAGCCGCGCGCAATCAGGCCTTGCTGCTGGCGCGTGCCCCCATGAGCCTGCTCATGCTGGCAGGGTATGCCGCGATTGCGCCCCGGCTGCCGCAGTCCGGGGCCCGTTTGCTGGAGGCACACCAGCATGTGCTGGAGTC
>CAXRGK010000139.1:0-3698 GCA_964230145.1 Burkholderiaceae bacterium
AGCCCCACAGATTTCGCATGCGACAATTCTGCCCAGAATTTTTCGGAGATTTCCTCATGACCACAAAAACAGGTTTCCTCTCGGGCAAAAAACTGCTGATCACTGGCGTCTTGTCCAACCGCTCGATCGCTTACGGCATTGCCAAGGCCTGCCATGCCCAAGGCGCCGAGCTGGCCTTCAGCTACGTGGGTGAGCGTTTCAAGGACCGCATCACCGAATTTGCCGCCGACTTTGACTCCAAGCTGGTGTTCGATTGCGATGTGGGCAGCGACGAGCAGATCGAGAAGCTGTTCACGGACCTCTCGGCCGTCTGGCCCAAGTTCGACGGTTTTGTGCACGCCATCGGCTTTGCCCCGCGCGAAGCCATTGCCGGCGACTTTCTCGATGGCCTCTCGCGTGAAGCCTTCAAGATCGCGCACGACATCAGCGCCTACAGCTTCCCGGCCATGGCCAAGGCTGCCCTGCCCTACCTGAACAACAATGCCGCCGTGCTGACCCTGTCCTACCTGGGTGCGATCCGCACGGTGCCCAACTACAACACCATGGGCCTGGCCAAGGCCAGCCTCGAAGCCTCGGTGCGTTACCTGGCCGAGTCGCTGGGCTCGCAAGGCCGAGGCCTGCGCGCCAACGGCATTTCGGCCGGCCCGATCAAGACGCTGGCCGCCAGCGGCATCAAGGGCTTCGGCAAGATCCTGTCGGTGGTGGCCGAGAACTCCCCGATCCGCCGCAACGTGACGATCGAGGACGTGGGCAATGTGGCCGCCTTCCTGCTGTCCGATCTGGCGGCGGGCGTGACGGCCGAGATCACCTATGTGGACGGTGGTTTCAGCCAGGTGGTCGGCGGCATTGCGGAGCCAGTTGAGGCCGCTTGACGTGTTGCCACACCGAGGCCCGCCGGAGGCATGGCGGGCATGGTCTGGCCTCATGACGCGCTGCGCGCGAAAATCGGCCAGCCCGCACCCGCCACACCTCTGGCTCTGTGGTCCATCCAAAACAAAAGCGGCTCGTAGCCGCTTTTGTTTTGTTCGAGTCACCACCGACTCAGCTGCGGTGATCGGGGGTGCTGGTTGGGACGATTTTTGCGCGCAGCGCATCATGAGCCCCGGCCAGTACCCCCGGTCGCCGCAGCGGAAAACACTCAGACCTTCACACAATCTGCGAAGTAACGCTTCTTGCCATCCTCGCCCACCACCTCCACCAAACCGTGGATGTCCGTCTCGAAGCCCGGACACTCGATGTTGAACTGACGTGCGAATTTCAGGTAGTCTACGATCTTCTTATTGAAGACCTCGCCCGGGATCAGGAGTGGAATGCCCGGCGGGTAAGGTGTCACCAAGCCCACCGTGATGCGCCCTTCCAGATCGTCGATCTCCACCCGCTCCGTCTGCCGTTTGGCGATGTGCGCGTAAGCGTCGGCCGGGGTCATGGCCGGCGTCAGGTCCGACAGGTACATCTCGGTCGTCAGGCGTGCGATGTCGTAGCGGGCGTACATCTCGTGCACATGCTGGCAGAGGTCGCGCAGGCCCATGCGCTCGTAGCGCGGGTGCTTCTGGCAGAACTCCGGCATGATGCGCCACATCGGCTGGTTCTTGGCGTAATCGTCCTTGAACTGTTGCAGCGCGGTCAGCAGCGTGTTCCAGCGGCCCTTGGTGATGCCGATGGTGAACATGATAAAGAAGCTGTAGAGGCCCGTCTTTTCCACCACCACGCCGTGCTCAGTGAGGAACTTGCTCACGATCGAGGCCGGAATGCCCGTCTTGTCGAACTTGCCGTCCAGGTCCAGGCCCGGCGTCACGATGGTCGACTTGATCGGGTCGAGCATGTTGAAACCGTCGGCCAGTTGCTGGCCGAAACCGTGCCACTTGCTGGCCTTCTTGCGCGGGTCGTTGTGCAAAATCCAGTCATCGGCCTTGCCTACACCTTCGTCGGCGAACTTCTCAGGCCCCCACACCTTGAACCACCAGTCCTTGCCGTAATCGGCTGCAACCTTGCGCATGGCACGGCGGAAGTCAAGTGCTTCGGCAATGCTCTCTTCCACCAGCGCGGTGCCGCCGGGCGGCTCCATCATGGCGGCGGCCACGTCGCAGCTGGCGATGATGCTGTACTGCGGGCTGGTCGAGGTGTGCATCAGGTAGGCCTCGTTGAAGAGGTACCGGTCGAGCTTGGTGTTCTGCGCGTCCTGCACCAGCACATGGCTGGCCTGGCTGATGCCGGCCAGCAGCTTGTGGATGGACTGGGTGGCATAGACCACCGTGTCCTTGGGCCGTGCCCGCTTTTTGCCCATCGCGTGGTAAGGGCCATAGAAGGGATGGAAAGCCGCGTGCGGCAACCATGCCTCATCAAAGTGCAGGTTTTCCACATAGCCGTCGAGCATGCCCTTGATGGCTTCGGTGTTGTAGAGCACGCCGTCGTAGGTGGACTGCGTGAGCGTCAGGATGCGCGGCTTGACCTTTTTGGCATCCACGCCCTTGAGCAGCGGGTTCTTCTTGATCTTGGCCTGAATCGCCGCCGGCTCGAACTCGCTCTTGGGGATCGGGCCAATGATGCCGAAGTGATTGCGCGTGGGCTTGAGGAAGACCGGAATCGCGCCCGTCATGATGATCGAGTGCAGGATGGACTTGTGGCAGTTGCGATCCACCACCACCACATCGCCCGGCGCCACGGCGTGGTGCCAGACCATCTTGTTGGAGGTGCTGGTGCCGTTGGTCACGAAGAAGCAATGGTCGGCATTGAAGATGCGCGCGGCGTTGCGCTCGCTCTCGCCAATGGCGCCGTTGTGGTCCAGCAACTGTCCCAGCTCTTCCACCGCATTGCACACATCGGCGCGCAGCATGTTCTCGCCGTAGAACTGGTGGTACATCTGACCTACCGGGCTTTTGAGGAAAGCCACGCCGCCCGAGTGTCCCGGGCAGTGCCATGAGTAGGAGCCGTCTTCGGCGTAATCCAGCAGGGCCTTGAAGAACGGTGGCTGCAGGCCCTCCAGATAGCTCTTGGCCTCGCGGATGATGTGACGCGCCATGAACTCGGGCGTGTCCTCGTACATGTGGATGAAGCCGTGCAGCTCGCGCAGGATGTCATTGGGCAGGTGCTGGCTGGTCTTGGTTTCGCCGTAGATGTAGATCGGCACATCGGCGTTCTTGCGGCGCACTTCCTCAATGAAGGCGCGCAGGTTGACCACGGCGGGGTCCAGATCGGGGCCTGGCGTGAACTCTTCGTCGTCGATCGACAGGATGAAGGCGCTGGCGCGGCTTTGCTGCTGGGCAAACTGCGACAGGTCGCCGTAGCTGGTCACGCCCAGCACTTCAAAGCCTTCCGCTTCAATCGCCTGGGCCAGGGCGCGGATGCCCAGACCGGAGGTGTTCTCGGAGCGGTAGTCTTCGTCGATGATGACGATCGGGAAACGGAATTTCATGAGCAACCGCGGCAGACCGCGCCGAGAAGGAAGGACAGGCGCGAAGTGTAAGGAAAAACCGGGCCGTTTCCGCTTTCTTGGCAAAAGCACAACAGGCCCGTGCGCTGCATCAAGGTGCGCAAAAGCGCTGACGAACGCTGCTACAATCAGAGGCTTCGGAGCGGTGGATGAGTGGTTTAAGTCGAACGCCTGGAAAGCGTGTGTGGGTTAATAGCCCACCGCGGGTTCGAATCCCGCCCTCTCCGCCATTTTGGCTTCAAGTCGTTGATTTCCTTTAGAATCAACC
>CAXRGK010000140.1:0-36641 GCA_964230145.1 Burkholderiaceae bacterium
CCGCTGGCCCTGATCAGCACCCGCCCCGTGTCACCCAGCGCCGCCTCGGCCTCGCGCGTGGCGGCCTGCAGGGGAGCATGGCTCTTCCAGTCAAAGCCGGGGGCCAAGCGGACATTGATGAGGGTTTGCGGAAACAGCTCCACGCCTTCAAGCAGCTCGGCCAGCGTCTTGCCGCTGGCCACGCAGGCCTGCAACACCTGCAGGGCGCTGACGAGACCGTCGCCAGTGGTGTGCTTGTCCAGCGCCAGCAGATGGCCGGAGCCCTCGCCGCCCAGCAGCCAGCCTTTTTCGGCCAGCACTTCGAGCACGTAACGGTCACCCACCCTGGCGCGCACGAATTCCACGCCGCAACGCTTGAGCGCCACTTCGACCGCCATGTTGGTCATGAGCGTGCCCACGGCGCCGGGCACGCTCATGCCGCGGTCCAGCCGTTCGCGCACCATCAGGTACAGCAGCTCGTCGCCGTTGAAAAGGCGACCGGAAGCATCCACGATCTGCAGGCGGTCGGCGTCACCGTCCAGCGCGATGCCGATGTCAGCGCGGTGCAGCTTGACGGCATCCACCAGCGCCTGCGGATGCGTGGCACCCACGCCTTTGTTGATGTTCAGGCCGTCTGGCGAGCAGCCGATGGAAAACACATCCGCCCCCAGCTCATGGAAGACCTTGGGGGCGATCTGGTAGGCCGCACCGTGGGCAGCATCGACCACGATGCGCAGGCCCTTGAGCGAGAGGTGGTTGGGAAAAGTGCTTTTGCAGAACTCGATGTAGCGGCCAGCCGCGTCGTCCAGACGGCGGGTTTTGCCCAGGGCGGCCGAATCCACCCAAGCCGGCGGCTCCTGCAGGGCGGCTTCAACGGCCATTTCCCATTCGTCGGACAGCTTGGTGCCTTCGGCGCTGAAGAACTTGATGCCGTTGTCCTCGAAGGGGTTGTGGCTGGCGCTGATGACCACACCCAGACTGGCACGCTGGGCGCGCGTGAGGTAGGCCACGGCGGGGGTGGGCACCGGCCCGAGCAGCAACACATCGACGCCGGCCGAGTTGAAGCCCGACTCGAGTGCGCTTTCGAGCATGTAGCCGGAAATGCGGGTGTCCTTGCCGATCAGCACCACCGGATGCGCTTCGGAGGCCTTGAGGACGCGACCCACGGCATGGGCCAGACGCAACACGAAATCGGGGGTGATGGGGCTTTGGCCCACGCGGCCACGGATGCCGTCGGTGCCGAAATACTGTCGCGCCATGGAATCTTCCTGTTTTTGTAAGGAACAGATTTTATCGGTCCGGCAGGCTCAAGCGGCTGACTGGTCTGCCGCTTGTGTGTGCCCAAGCACGCACAAGGCATCCACCGTTTCGCGCACATCGTGCACCCGCACGATACGGGCGCCCCGCTCGACCGCCAGCAGGGCCGCCGCCACACTGGCCGCCTGCCGCTGCGCCGGCTCCGGTGCCTCGCCGCCCCGCGCCAGCACCGCCCCCAGCGAGGATTTGCGCGACCAGCCCGCCAGCAGGGGATAGCCCAGCGTCAACAAATCGCGCTGGCGCGCCAGCAGGCTGAAGTTCTGCTCGACCGTCTTGCCAAAACCGATGCCGTAGTCCAGCACGATGCGCGCTTGCGCCACACCGGCTGCGCGCAAGGCCACTGCCCGCTGCGTCAGAAAAGCCGCCACCTCGGGCAACACATCACCGGTCATGGGCGCCTTTTGCATGGTCTGCGGATCGCGGTGCATGTGCATCAGGCACACGCCGCAGCGCGGGTGCGCCGCCACCGCCGCTTCGGCACCGGGCTGCTGCAGGGCCCAGATGTCGTTGACGATGTCCACGCCCAGATCAAGCGCTTTTTGCATGGTTTCAGGTTTGTAGGTGTCCACCGACAGCGGCACGTTCCAGCGCACCGCTTCACGAAGAAAGCCTTCGATGCGGCGCCACTCTTCGTCAGCCGGCACTGCGGGTGAACCCGGCCGGGTGGATTCGCCGCCAATATCGAGCATGTCCGCGCCATCGCGCAGCAACTGCTCGGCATGGCGCAGGCCCGCCTGCGTGGAATCGTGCCGCCCGCCGTCCGAGAAGGAGTCGGGCGTGAGGTTGACGATGCCCATCACTCGGGGCGTTTCAAGGTCGATGTCGAAGCGGCTGGTTTGCCAGATCATGGAAATTGCGGGTTTCTGAAAAAAGCAACGGGGCCGAAGCCCCGTGCATCTGGTGCGCGGCTTACGCCGCTGTCGGCGTGGGTTGGGTGGGCACGGCACCACCGCCGCCACTGCCCCCGCCAGACGACGGTGTGCGCGGCGTCCAGTCCTTGGACGGACGGGGTTCGCGCCCGGCCATGATGTCTTCAAGCTGCTCGGCATCAATGGTTTCCCATTCCAGCAGGGCCTTGGCCATGGCGTGCATCTTGTCGCTGTTCTCTTCGATCAGGCGACGGGCCAGACCGTACTGCTCGTCGATGATGCGGCGCACCTCGGCGTCGACCTTCTGCATGGTCTGCTCGCTCATGTGGGTGGTCTTGGTGACCGAACGGCCCAGGAACACTTCGCCTTCGTTTTCGGCATAGACCATCGGGCCCAGGGCATCAGTCATGCCGTAACGCATGACCATGTCACGGGCGATCGAGGTGGCGCGCTCGAAGTCGTTGGACGCACCAGTGGTCATCTGGTTCATGAAGACCTCTTCGGCGATGCGGCCACCGAACAGCATGCTGATCTGGTTGAGCATGTATTCGCGGTCGTAGCTGTAGCGGTCCTTCTCGGGCAGGCTCATGGTCACACCTAAAGCGCGGCCGCGCGGGATGATGGTGACCTTGTGCACCGGATCGCACTTGGGCAGCAGCTTGCCGATCAGGGCGTGGCCCGCTTCATGGTAGGCCGTGTTGCGACGCTCTTCCTCGGGCATGACCATGCTCTTGCGTTCCGGGCCCATCAGGATCTTGTCCTTGGCCTTCTCGAAATCCTGCATCTCGACCACGCGTGCGTTGCGACGGGCTGCCATCAGGGCGGCTTCGTTGCAGAGGTTGGCCAGATCGGCACCGCTCATGCCGGGGGTGCCGCGGGCGATCACCTCGGCCTTGACGTCCTGACCGATCGGGATCTTGCGCATGTGCACGTTCAGGATCTGCTCGCGGCCGCGGATGTCGGGCAGCGTCACATAGACTTGACGGTCAAAGCGGCCCGGGCGCAACAGCGCGGCGTCCAGGATGTCGGGGCGGTTGGTGGCGGCCACGACGATCACGCCAAGGTTGGTCTCAAAACCGTCCATCTCGACGAGCATCTGGTTGAGGGTCTGCTCACGCTCGTCATTGCCGCCGCCCAGGCCGGCGCCACGCTGGCGGCCGACGGCGTCGATTTCGTCGATGAAGATGATGCAGGGCGCGTTTTTCTTGGCGTTTTCGAACATGTCGCGCACGCGGGCTGCACCCACGCCAACGAACATTTCGACGAAGTCAGAGCCCGAAATGCTGAAGAACGGCACCTTGGCTTCGCCGGCAATGCCCTTGGCCAGCAGCGTCTTGCCGGTGCCGGGGGGGCCGACCAGCAGCAGGCCACGCGGAATGCGGCCGCCCAACTTCTGGAATTTCTGCGGGTCTTTCAGGAAGTCGACGACTTCCTTGACTTCTTCCTTGGCCTCATCGCAGCCGGCCACGTCGGCAAAGGTCACCTGGTTGTTGTTTTCATCGAGCATGCGCGCCTTGGACTTGCCAAAGCTGAAGGCGCCGCCCTTGCCGCCGCCCTGCATCTGCCGCATGAAATACACCCACACGCCGATCAGCAGCAGCATGGGACCCCAGCTGACCAGCAGGGTCATGAGCAGCGAACCTTCTTCGCGGGGCTTGACATCGAACTTGACGCCATTGGCGATCAGGTCGCCCACCAGACCGCGGTCCAGATAGGTGGCAGTGGTCTTGATGCGGCGGTCGTCGGTGGTGGTGGCCACGATCTCGGTGCCGCCCTGCCCTTCCTGGATGGTGGCGCTCTTGATGCGGTTGGCCCTGACCTCCTCCAGGAAATCGGAGTAGCCCATGTAGCCGGCGCCAGCAACTCCACGGCTGTCGAACTGTTTGAAAACAGTGAACAGCACCATGGCAATCACCATCCAGACGGCAATTTTGGAAAACCAGGGGTTATTCAAGCGGGGCTCCAGTCAAAAACGTGCGTTGGGTTCATTTTAGGCCTGCCGGACAGGGTGTCGGCGGGCTCGGCCTTTATGGCCTTGAATATGAGGGAAATTGGGAAGATTCAAGTTGCCTTGAGTCCGATGCCGATCAGAAAGGTCTCGGAAGACCGGTCGCGCGAAGCTTTGGGCTTGATCGGCTTGACCACCCGGAAGGTGTCCTTGAACAGCTGCACCAGCTGGGTATAGCCGCTGCCATGGAACACCTTCACCACCAACGCCCCCTCGGGCTTGAGGTGCTGCACGGCGAACTCCACCGCCAGCTCGATCAGGTGACTGATGCGGGCGGCATCCACGGACTCGACACCGGACAGGTTGGGCGCCATGTCCGAAACCACCACGTCCAGCTTCTGGCCACCCACCAGGGCCTCCAGTTGCGTCAGAACGTCCGATTCCCGGAAGTCCCCTTGCAGGAATTGCACGCCTTCGATCGGCTCCATCGGCAGCAAGTCGATCGAGATGATGGTGCCGTTGAGTTCGCCAACGGCAGCACCCTGCGGTGACAGCTTGCGACGCACGTACTGGCTCCAGGCACCAGGCGCAGAGCCCAGATCCACCACCCGATGGCCCGGCCGGATCAGGCCCAGACTTTCGTCGATTTCCTTGAGCTTGTAGGCGGCACGGGCACGGTAGCCCTCTTTGTGGGCGAGCTTCACCCAGGGGTCATTGACGTGGTCGTTGAGCCACGCTTTGTTGACCTTCTTGCTTTTGGTCTTGACTTTCATGTTTTCCTGTCCAAGCGGGGATAATAGCCGCATGCCCCAAATTCAACTGACTCCCGCCCAACGCAAGGTTCATCGCGCTGAGGCCCATCACCTCGATCCCGTGGTCATGATCGGTAACGACGGCCTCACTGCTGCCGTGATCAAGGAAGCCGATGCCGCACTCAATGCCCACGGCCTGATCAAGATCCGTGTGCTGGGTGATGACCGTGCGACTCGCGAAGCAATCTACATGCAGCTGGCCGACCAGCTCAATGCCGCGCCCATCCAGCACATCGGCAAGCTGCTGGTCCTCTGGCGCCCCCAGCCCAAGAAGGAAAAAACCGTTGACGAGGACCGCAAACCGGGCCCTCGCGAGTTCAAGGTCCTCAAATTCAGCAAGCGCGGCGGCCAGAAACCGGAAGTCAAGCACGTTCGCGTGCTGGGCAACCAGCGCCTGACCTCGGGCGGCCAGATCAAGCGCGCAAAGCCCAAGCAGAAATCGGTCAAGAAGCGTCAGCAGGGCTGAACATGGACAGCAGCGCATCCAGCCCGCAGCGTTACGTCATCTGCATGAAATGGGGCACCAAATACGGCCCCGAGTACGTCAACCGCTTGCACGCCATGGTCAAACGACACCTCACGCTGGACTTCCAGATGGTGTGCCTGACCGATGACAGCCAGGGCATCACGCCCGAAGTGCGCTGCCTGCCCATTCCGCCACTGGATCTGCCTCCCGGCAGCCCCGAGCGCGGCTGGACCAAGCTGGTGACATTTGCCGAAGACCTGCACGGCCTGCGGGGCACCGCGCTGTTTCTGGACGTGGATGTGGTGATTGTTGGCAGCCTGGATGGCTTCTTCGAGCATCCGGGGCGCTTCCTGATCATCAAGGACTATGACCGGTTCTGGAATCCCGGACGGATCACAGGCAACTCTTCGGTGTACCGTTTCGAGTTGGGCGCGCACCCCGATGTACTGGCCAATTTCCGCCAGAACTTCGACACGATCCGCCAGCGCTTTCGCAACGAGCAGTCCTATCTGTCGGACTACATGCACCGTCAAGGCCTGCTCGCCTACTGGCCCAAGGCCTGGTGCCCCAGCTTCAAGTACAACTGCATCCCGACCTGGCCCACCAATTTCTGGACCGAGCCCTTCATTCCGCAAGACGCCCGCGTGGTCATCTTTCACGGCGAATGCAATCCGCCCGATGCCCTGGCGGGTCGCCGCAACCGGCGCCTGCGGTTCATCCGGCCCGCCACCTGGGTGGCCGAACACTGGCACGAATGAAACAACGCCCGGCAGGACCGGGCGTTGTGCTGTTTACAGGTAAGAGACCGCGATGATCTCGTAGCGCCGCACCCCACCCGGCGCCTGCACCTCGGCCACGTCACCCTCTTCCTTGCCAATCAGGGCGCGCGCAATCGGGCTGCTGATGTTGATCAGGCCCAGCTTGAGGTCGGCCTCGTCTTCGCCCACGATCTGGTACTTGACCTGGTCCCCACTGTCTTCGTCTTCCAGCTCGACCGTGGCACCGAACACCACGCGGCCACCGGCGTCCAGCGAAGCCGGGTCGATGATCTGTGCTGCAGAAAGTTTTCCTTCGATTTCCTGAATACGGCCTTCAATGAAGCCCTGGCGGTCCTTGGCAGCGTCGTATTCGGCGTTTTCGCTCAGGTCGCCTTGGGCACGCGCTTCGGCAATCGCCTGGATCACGGCCGGGCGATCGACGGACTTGAGGCGGTGCAGCTCTTCCTTGAGCTTTTCGGCACCGCGCTTGGTGATCGGGATGGTGGACATCGGTCTCTCTCCAAAAGCAAACCGCCGGGCACGAAGCTCGGCGGTTGCGGGGTTTGTGTCATTCAACGGGCCGCATCATAACGCGGCCCGCGATCGGCTTCAGGCTCAGACTGCAGCCAGCTGGGCGTGCATTTCCTGCACGGAGATCACGTCCAGATTGTCCATGCTCTTCATGCCCTGCACGGCGGCCTCGGCGCCGGCAATGGTGGTGAAGGTGGTCACGCGCGCCAGCAGCGACGACGTACGGATGTGGCGCGAATCGGCAATGGCATTGCGGCGCTCTTCCACCGTGTTGATGACCATGGCCACTTCGTTGTTCTTGATCATGTCCACGATGTTGGGGCGGCCTTCGGTCACCTTGTTGACCTGCGCCACCGGCACGCCGGCTTCGGCAATCGCCGCAGCCGTGCCTTTGGTGGCCAGCAGTTCAAAGCCCAGGGCCACCAGCTCTTTGGCCACCTGCACGGCGCGCGGCTTGTCGCCGTTCTTCACCGTCAGGAACACCTTGCCCGAGCGCGGCAGCTTGGTGCCAGCGCCCAGCTGGCTCTTGACGAAGGCTTCACCAAAGGTCTTGCCCACGCCCATCACCTCGCCGGTGGACTTCATCTCGGGGCCGAGGATGGTGTCCACACCCGGGAACTTGACGAAGGGGAACACAGCCTCCTTGACGCTGAAGTAAGGCGGCGTGACTTCCTTGGTGATGCCTTGCTGGGCCAGGGTCTGGCCAGCCATGCAGCGCGCCGCCACCTTGGCCAGCTGGATGCCGGTGGCCTTGGACACGTAAGGCACGGTGCGGGAGGCACGCGGGTTCACTTCGAGCACGTAGATGACGTCCTTGCCGCCCACGTTCTGGATGGCGAACTGCACGTTCATCAGGCCCACCACGTTGAGCGCGCCGGCCATGGCGGCCGACTGGCGCTTGAGCTCGGCCACGGTCTCGGCAGACAGGGAATACGGCGGCAGCGAACAGGCGGAGTCACCGCTGTGTACGCCCGCTTGTTCAATGTGTTCCATCACGCCACCGATGAAGGTCTTGCCTTCGGGGTCACGCAGGCAGTCCACGTCGCACTCGATGGCATCGTTCAGGAAGCGGTCGAGCAGCACGGGCGAGTCGTTGGAGACCTTGACGGCCTCGCGCATGTAGCGCTCCAGATCGCGCTGTTCGTGCACGATTTCCATGGCGCGGCCGCCCAGCACGTAGCTGGGGTGCACCACCAGCGGGTAGCCCAGCTCGGCAGCACGCTCCAGTGCTTCTGCTTCGGTACGGGCCGTGGCGTTGGGCGGCTGGCGCAGACCCAGGTCCTGCAGCAGCTTCTGAAAACGCTCGCGGTCTTCGGCGGCGTCGATCATGTCGGGGCTGGTGCCAATGATCGGCACGCCAGCGGCTTCCAGGCCCAGCGCCAATTTCAGCGGTGTCTGGCCACCGTACTGCACGATCACGCCGGTCGGCTTTTCCTTGTCGACGATCTCAAGCACGTCTTCGAGCGTCAGCGGCTCGAAGTACAGGCGGTCCGAGGTGTCGTAGTCGGTCGACACGGTCTCGGGGTTGCAGTTGACCATGATGGTCTCGTAGCCGTCTTCGCGCATGGCGAGCGCGGCGTGCACGCAGCAGTAGTCAAACTCGATGCCCTGACCGATGCGGTTCGGGCCACCGCCCAGCACCATGATCTTTTTCTTGTCGGTCGGCTCGGCCTCGCACTCCTCGTCGTAGCTGGAGTACATGTAGGCGGTGTTGGTGGCGAACTCGGCCGCGCAGGTGTCCACGCGCTTGTAGACGGGGCGGATGTTCAGGCTGTGGCGGCGGGCGCGCACATCGCCCTCGGTGCTCTTGAGCAGCTTGGCCAGACGGCGGTCCGAGAAGCCTTTCTTCTTGAGCGTGCGCAGTTCGCCTTCGCTCAGGTCGTTCAGGCGGTGGCGCTCCAGTTCGAGTTCGATCTTCACGATCTCTTCGATCTGGATCAAGAACCAGGGGTCGATCTTGGTCAGGTTGAAGACTTCTTCAAGGCTCCAGCCGGCAGCGAAGGCGTCGCCCACGTACCAGATGCGCTCGGGGCCGGGCGTGCCCAGTTCCTTTTCGAGCACTTCGCGGTCCTGGGTCTTCTCGTTCATGCCGTCCACACCGACTTCCAGGCCGCGCAGGGCTTTCTGGAAAGACTCCTGGAAGGTGCGGCCCATGGCCATCACCTCGCCCACCGACTTCATCTGGGTGGTCAGGCGGTTGTCGGCGGTGGGGAATTTCTCGAAGGCGAAACGGGGGATCTTGGTGACCACGTAGTCGATCGAGGGTTCAAACGACGCGGGCGTGGCGCCGCCGGTGATGTCGTTGCGCAGCTCGTCGAGCGTGTAGCCCACGGCCAGCTTGGCCGCGACCTTGGCGATCGGGAAACCCGTGGCCTTGGAGGCCAGCGCAGACGAACGCGAGACGCGCGGGTTCATCTCGATGACGATCATGCGCCCATCCTTGGGGTTGATCGAGAACTGCACATTGGAGCCGCCCGTGTCCACACCGATCTCGCGCAGCACCGCCAGCGAGGCGTTGCGCATGATCTGGTATTCCTTGTCGGTCAGCGTCTGGGCCGGAGCCACGGTAATGGAGTCACCGGTGTGCACGCCCATGGGGTCCAGGTTTTCGATCGAGCAGACGATGATGCAGTTGTCGGCCTTGTCGCGCACGACTTCCATCTCGTACTCTTTCCAGCCCACGAGCGACTCTTCAATCAGCAGCTCGTTGGTGGGCGAGGCTTCCAGACCGCGCTTGCAGATGGTCTCGAACTCTTCGGCGTTGTAGGCGATGCCGCCACCGGTGCCGCCCAAAGTGAAGCTGGGGCGGATCACCACCGGGAAGCCCACGGTTTTTTGCACCGCCCAGGCCTCGTCCATGCTGTGGGCAATGCCCGAGCGGGCCGAGCCCAGACCGATCTTGGTCATGGCGTCCTTGAACTTCTGACGGTCTTCGGCCTTGTCGATGGCTTCAGGCGTGGCGCCGATCAGCTCAACCTTGTATTTGTCCAGCACACCGTGGTGCCACAGGTCCAGCGCACAGTTGAGGGCGGTCTGGCCGCCCATGGTCGGCAGGATGGCGTCCGGGCGCTCCTTCGCGATGATCTTCTCGACCGTCTGCCAGGTGATGGGCTCGATGTAGGTGACATCGGCCGTGGCTGGGTCGGTCATGATCGTGGCGGGGTTGCTGTTGATCAGGATGACTTTGTAGCCCTCTTCGCGCAGGGCCTTGCAGGCCTGCACGCCGGAATAGTCGAACTCGCAGGCCTGGCCGATGATGATCGGGCCGGCGCCGATGATGAGGATGCTCTTGAGGTCGGTGCGCTTGGGCATTATTTTTTCTCCTGGGCCGTGGCCATCAATGCCGTGAAGCGGTCAAACAGGTAAGCGATGTCGTGTGGGCCGGGCGAGGCTTCGGGGTGGCCCTGGAAGCAGAACGCCGGTTTGTCGGTGCGGGCCAGGCCCTGCAACGTGCCGTCGAACAGGGAGACGTGCGTGGCGCGCAGGTTGGCGGGCAGCGATTTCTCGTCCACAGCGAAGCCATGGTTCTGGCTCGTGATGCTCACGCGGCCGTTGTCCAGGTCCTTGACCGGGTGGTTGGCACCGTGGTGGCCGAACTTCATCTTGAAGGTCTTGGCGCCCGAGGCCAGGGCCATGATCTGGTGGCCCAGGCAGATGCCGAAGGTCGGGATACCGGTCTCGATCAACTCGCGCACCGCTGCAACGGCGTAGTCACACGCTTGCGGATCCCCAGGGCCATTGGACAGGAAGATGCCGTCGGGTTTGTGCTTGAGCGCCTCGGCGGCCGGCGTCTGCGCGGGCAGAACGGTGACCTGGCAGCCGCGCTCGGCCAGCATGCGCAGGATGTTTTTCTTCACGCCAAAGTCGTAGGCCACCACGCGGAATTTGGGGGCCGACTGGGTGCCATAGCCCGTGCCCAGTTTCCACTCGGTCTGCGTCCATTCGTAGCCTTGTTGCACCGAAACCACCTTGGCCAGGTCCAGGCCATTCATCTCGGGGGCACCCTTGGCCACGGCAATCGCCTGGTCGATCACGGCTTGCGTGACCTTCTCGCCGGCCGCCAGGGCCACGATGGCGCCGTTCTGGGCACCTTGGGTGCGCAAAATGCGCGTGAGCTTGCGCGTGTCGATGTCGGCAATGGCCACCGTGTTGCTCGCCTTGAGGTAGTCCGACAGCGATTGCGACGAACGGAAGTTGGAGGCCAGCAAGGGCAGGTCTTTGATGATGAGGCCTGCGGCGTGGACCTTGTCGGCTTCGATGTCCTCGGGGTTGACGCCGTAGTTGCCGATGTGCGGGTACGTCAGGGTGACGATCTGCTGGCAGTAGCTGGGGTCGGTGAGGATTTCCTGGTAACCGACGATGGAGGTGTTGAACACCACCTCACCGACGGTGGAGCCGGTGGCTCCGATGGAATTGCCGATAAAGACCGTGCCGTCTGCAAGCGCCAGGATGGCGGGCGGGAAGGTTCCCTGAAGAGACAAAAGCACTGGGTTCTCCGGTTTGGTTCGGGTACGCCTCAGCGCTTGGCAGAGAAAAGCTCTCTGTTTGGCTGCTTGTTCGAGGGAAAAGGACCTGGCTGGGCTGGGACGTACGGGGTTGATGCGGGAAAGCCTCTCATTATAGCCCGTCAGGCCATGTTGGCTCTCTGCATCCAGCTGAAAAACCTGCCGTTCAAGCCAGAAAAACCCCTCACAAACCGGCTGTGGCACTGGCGTGCAGGCAAATCGCAGCAGCCGTGGCCACGTTCAGGGATTCTTCCCCGCCCGGCTGGGCAATGCGCACCTGCAGGCTGGACCGGGCCATCAGGCTGTCGCGCACGCCCTGCCCTTCGTGGCCCATGACCCAGGCGCAGCGCGCAGGCAGGCGCGCCTCGCGAAGCAACTCGTGCAAAAACGGCCCCTGGTGTGAACTGGTGGTCACCAGCGGCAAGTTCAGGGCGTCCAGATCGGTTTCCTGCAGGCCTTCGGCCAGCTGCAGACCAAAATGTGCGCCCATGCCAGCCCTCAGCACCTTGTGCGACCACAGCGCGGCCGTGCCCTGCAGCGCCAGCACCTGCCGAAAACCAAAGGCACTCGCGCAGCGCAGGATGGCCCCCACATTCCCGGCGTCCTGCAAGCGATCCAGGATCACCGTAGGGGTGTCCGGTTCGATGACCCGTGCCGCTTCATGCGCCATGACAAAGCCCATGCGGGCGGGCGACTCCAGACCACTGAGCCCGGCAAACAGTTCGTCGGGCATGACCGTCACCGGCGCATCGAGTCCCAGCCATTCGTCGGCCTGCGCGCTGTCGGCCAGCGATTGCGCCAGCACCACCCGCACAGGCCGTGCACCGCGCTGCAGGGCAGCTCGGCACAGGTGGTCGCCTTCCAGCCAGAACTGGCCGAGCTTGCGGTAGGCGTTGGATTCCTGGGCCAGACGGCGCAGGGTCTTGACCAGCGGGTTATCCCGCGAGGTGATCAGGTTCATCGGATGCTCCGGGCCACGGGGGCAAAGCTGCTGCGATGCCAAGGACTCGGTCCGTGCTCTGCCAGCGCCTGCAGGTGCTCGACCGTGCCGTAGCCCTTGTGGCGGTCAAAACCGTATTGCGGGTATTGCGCGTGCAGCTGGGCACACATCCGGTCGCGGTGGACTTTGGCCAGAATCGACGCGGCAGAAATGGCGGGCACGAGCGCATCTCCCTGCACGATGGCTTCGGCACGCACGTCGAGCACCGGCAGGCGGTTGCCATCCACCAGGACCTTGACCGGCTTCAGACGCAGGCCGTCGACGGCACGGCGCATCGCCAGCAGCGTGGCCTGCAGGATGTTGAGGGTGTCGATCTCCTGCACCGAGGCTTCGGCGATCGAACAGCACAGGGCCTTGGCCAGAATCTCGTCGTAGAGCTTTTCGCGGCGCTTTTCAGTCAATTTTTTGGAGTCGTTCAGACCCACAATCGGTTTGAGGTCGTCCAGAATCACGGCCGCAGCCACCACCGGGCCAGCCAAAGGCCCCCTGCCCGCTTCGTCCACACCGGCCACCAGGCCGACGGTGTCCCAGTCCAGCGCGCGCTGCTCAGGCACCAAGGATTTTCTGGATCGCATGGGTCGACAGTGTCGGCATGTCCTGCCTCAGTTCATGGTGCAAGGCAGTGAAGCGCTGTTGCAGCCGGTTCACCGCCGCAGGGTCGTCCAGCCAAGCCAGCACGGCCTGGGCCAGCGCCTCGGGCTGCACCTGCTCCTGCAGGAATTCGGGCACCAGGCTGTCATTGCACAGGATGTTGGGCAGGCCCACCCAGGGCAAGAGGCGTTTGCCGTTGGCCATGCGCCAGGACAGCCACTGCATCTTGTAGGCAATGACCATGGGGCGCTTGAACAAGGCGGTCTCCAGCGTGGCAGTGCCACTGGCCACCAGGGCCACATCGCAGGCCGCCTGCACGGCGTGCGATTGGCCCATCACGACTTTCACGCGCCCGTGCATGCCGGTGGCCTGCAACGCTTGTTCGATGGCTGGCAAGAGCAGTTCGTGCGTCGGTAGCACAAACTGCAGCTGCGGGCGCTGCTCCAGCATGCGACGCGCGGCCTGCAAGAAAGGCTGGATCAGGTAACGGATTTCGGCCGGACGGCTGCCCGGCAGCAGCGCCACCACCTGCGCGGCAGGGTCGAGCGCCAGGGCTTGGCGTGCGGCGGCGCGGTCAGGCTCGAGCGGTATCACATCGGCCACCGGGTGCCCCACAAAGGTGCCTTCGATGCCGTGCTCGGCCAGCAAGGCGGGCTCGAAGGGGTACAGGCACAGAATGTGGCGCACGCTTTCGCGGATCTTGGTCACGCGCTCCGGCCGCCAGGCCCAGATGGACGGGCACACCAGCTGTATCGCGGGGATGCCGCGCTGGTTGAGTTCACGCTCGACAGACAGGTTGAAGTCCGAGGCGTCCACACCCACAAACAGGTCTGGCGGTCGGGCCATCAGGTCGTCAATGAGTTGGCGGCGAATGCCGGTGATGTGGCGGTAACGCATCAGCGCTTCGACCAGACCCCGCACCGAGAGCTCATCACAGGACCAGTGGGATGTGAAGCCCAAGGCCTGCATCTGCGGGCCGCCAATGCCGCTGGCCTGCAGATCGGGCCAGGCCTGGCGCATGCCGCCCAGCAGCAAGGCCGCCAGCTGGTCGCCCGATCGCTCGGCCACCACCATGGACACACGCATGCCGCTCAAGCGCCCTCCCCCGTTCAGGCCTGTAGGGCCTGGCGGATCACGCCACAGATTTCATCGATGGCCGCGTCGGAGAGTTCAGGGTAGATCGGCAGCGACAGGCAGCGTGCCGCCACCGACTCGGTGATCGGGAAGCTCTGTCCAGCAGCGATGTCGGCAAACACCTTTTGCTGGTGCAGCGGCACCGGGTAGTAGATCGCGCTGGCGATCTGCTGGGCGGCCAGTGCCTTCTGAATCACTTCGCGGCGGTCGGTCAGCATGGTGTACTGGTGGTACACGTGCAGGCCAACGCCATCCTCAAAAGGCGTCTGAATGCCCAGACCGGTCAGCCCGGCGCTGTAGCGGTGGGCCACGCGGCGGCGCTGCTGGTTGTAGTGGTCAATGTGCGGCAGCTTGGCGCGCAGCACCACCGCTTGCAGCTCGTCCAGACGGCTGTTGTAGCCAATGATGTCGTGGTAGTAGCGCACCTTGCTGCCATGGTTGCGCAGCATGCGCAGTTTCTCGGCCATGGCGTCGGACTGGGTGGTCACCATGCCACCGTCGCCGTAGCAGCCCAGGTTCTTGCTCGGGAAGAAGCTGAAGGCACCCACATCACCCATGGAACCGGTCTGACGGCCACCGACATTCGCACCAAAGGACTGGGCGCAATCCTCGATCAGCTTGAGACCGTGCTTTTTCGCCAGGTCCAGCAGGGGCTGGATGTTGGCCGGTTGACCGAACAGGTGCACCGGCAGCAGGGCCTTGGTTTTGGGCGTGACGGCCTGGGCCACCTGCGCCACGTCAATGTTGTAGGTTTTCGGGTCAATGTCCACAAACACCGCCTTGGCACCCACGTAGGCAATGGCCTCGGCGGTGGCGATGAAGGTGAAGGGGGTGGTGATCACCTCGTCACCGGGGCCGATGTCGGCAGCCAGCAGCGCCAGGTGCAGCGCATCGGTGCCGTTGGCACAGGTGATGGCGTGCTTGACGCCCAGGTATTTGGCCGCCTCGGCTTCGAAAGCCTGCACATTCGGTCCCAGGATGTACTGGGCCGCATCCAGCGTGGCCGCCATTGCGGGTTCAAGCTGGGCCTTGAGGTCGCGGTACTGGCCCGCCAGGTCAACCATGGGAATGCGCATGGCAAGTCTTTCTAAAAGGAATTTCAGGAAATCAGCCGTGTGGCCTCGGTGATGCGCTGCACGGCTTCCAGAGCGCGTCGTCCGGCGCGGCCGGTCACCTTGGGCTGACGCTGCTGACGGATGCTGTCCACGAAGGCGACGATTTCGCTGTACAGCGGATCGGCTTCGCCAAAGGACTGCGCCTGGCGCTCGATGGCGTTTTCGGGTGCAGCCATCGGATCGGCAGCGCCACGGTAGGTGGTCAGGGTGCGTGCCTGGAAGTCCAGCGAATGGCAGGCCTGACTCTGGAACACGCGCATCTTGCGCTCGCTTTTGCTGCTCACGCGGCTGGCGGTCACATTGGCCACACACCCGTTGGCGAAGCGGATGCGGGCGTTGGCGATGTCGATGTCATTCGTCAGCACGCGGGCACCCGAGCAGTCCACGCTTTCGACTTCGCTGTCCACCAAAGACAGGATCAGGTCCACATCGTGGATCATCAAATCGAGCAGCACGCTCACATCGGTGGCGCGCGGCTTGAACGGCGCCAGACGCGACGAATCGATGAAACGCGGGTCGGCCAGCAAAGGCTCCAGCGCCAGCGCTGCCGGATTGAAACGTTCCAGATGCCCCACCGCCAGCACCAACCCCTTTTGATCAGCCAATGAGATCAGCTCGTCGGCCTGCGCCAGGGTGGTGGTCATGGGCTTTTCGACCAGCACATGCACGCCAGCCTTCAAGAACTCGATACAGACGTCGTAATGCGCCTGTGTAGGCACCACGATGCTCACCGCGTCGACCTGCCCAAGCAGTTCACGGTAATCGGTGACGGCACGGCAGCCCAGGGGTTGCGCGATGGCCTCGGCTACCTCCTGGCGGCTGTCCACTACGGCCACCAGCTCGCAGCCAGGAATCCTGGCGTACTTCTGGGCGTGGAACTTTCCCAGATAACCCACCCCAATGACAGCACAACGCAGCGGTTTCATGGCTTTTCCCTGATCAGGCCGAACGGGTACGGCGACGCACAATGCCCGCCTTGCCCACACCGGCCAGGAAGTCCAGCATCATGGCCACATCGGGCTGGGCTTCAGGGGTTTGCTCGGCGATCTGCTGGATGCGCGCCTTGGCGGCCTCCAGCGTGAGGTTGTCGCGGTACAGGGCCTTGTGCATGGCTTTGACGGCGGCAATCCGGGCTGCGGAAAAGCCACGGCGACGCAGACCTTCGGCATTCACCGTGCGGGCGTCCGCAGGCTGCCCTTCGCAGGTCACAAACGGCGGCAAGTCGGCAAACAGCAGGCTGCACATGGCCGTGAAGCTGTGCGCCCCCAGGCGCAGGAACTGGCGCACCACGGTGAAGCCGCCCAGGATCACCCAGTCATCCACATGCACATGACCTGCCAACTGGGAGTTGTTGGCAAAAATGGTGTGGCTGCCGATCTGGCAATCGTGCGCCAGGTGCACATAGGCCATGAACAGGTTGTCGTTGCCGATGCGCGTGATGCCGCCACCGGAGACCGTGCCCGCATTGAAGGTACAGAACTCGCGGACGGTATTGCCATCGCCGATGATCAGCTGCGTGGGCTCACCCGCGTACTTCTTGTCCTGCGGGGCAGCGCCCAGCGCGGCGTAGTTGTGGATGGTGTTGTTGCGGCCAATCGTGGTGTGGCCTTCGATCACGCAGTGCGAGCCCACCGTGGAGCCTTCACCGATCTTCACGTTCGCACCGATGATGCTGTAAGGGCCGACCGCGACCGACGGATGCAGTTGCGCTCCGGCTTCGATCAGGGCGCTGGGATGAATCAACTGGCTCATGGCGAACCTCAGGCGATCTTGCGCATGGTGCACATCAGGTCGGCTTCCACCGCCACCTCGTCACCCACCAGGGCGCGCGCCTTGAACTTGAAGATGCCCGCCTTCATGCGGTCAATGGTGACATCCAGGATCAGCTGGTCACCAGGCTCGACCGGCCGCTTGAAACGGGCACCGTCGATGCCTGCGAAGTAATACACCGTGTTGTCATCAGGCGCCGAGCCCAGTGCATCGAACGACAGCAAGGCCGCAGCCTGTGCCAGGGCTTCGAGCATCAACACACCTGGCATGACCGGGCGGTGCGGAAAGTGCCCCATGAAGAATGGCTCGTTGATGGACACGTTCTTGACGGCACGGATGCGCACACCCTTTTCGATCTCCAGCACGCGATCGACCAGCAGGATCGGGTAGCGGTGCGGCAATTGCTTGAGGATCTGGTGGATGTCCATCGTCGTCATGGTTGTTCTTTCTGCAAAGTCTGAATCTGTTGTTCGAGCTGGCGCACACGGTCACGCATGCGCGAGAGCTGCTTGAGGCTGGCGGCGTTCTTTTCCCACTGGCTGTTCTCGTCCAGCGGGAACATGCCGGTGTATTGGCCTGGCTTGAGGATGGAACGGGTCACCACCGAGGCCGCGGACACATGGACACCATCGACCAGCGACAAATGCCCCAGAACGACAGCGCCGCCACCGATGGTGCAATGGGCACCGATTTTCGCACTGCCCGCCACACCGACGCAGCCAGCCATGGCGGTGTGCGCACCCACATGGACGTTGTGGCCGATCTGAATCAGATTGTCCAGCTTCACTCCATCTTCAATGACCGTATCTTCGAGCGCACCCCGGTCGATGCAGGTGTTGGCACCAATCTCCACATCGTCACCGATGCGCACGGCGCCCAGTTGTTCGATTTTTTCCCAACGCCCTTCGTGCTGCGCAAAACCAAAGCCATCAGCACCGATCACCACACCGGCATGCACGATGCAACGCTGACCGATGCGGCAACCATGACCCACCGTCACACGCGAATGCAAGACCGTGCCCGAACCGATTTCGGCACCGGCTTCGACCACGCACAAGGGACCGATCACGGCATCAGGAGCGATGCGGGCTTGTGGATCGACCACTGCAGACGGATGGACCCTGGGGCGCGCAGGCAAGGGGTGTTGCTCACGCCACAGGCGGGTCAGGCGAGAAAAATACAGGTAAGGGTTATCTGTCAGGATGCAGGCCGGGCGGCTGATGGCCAGCTGCTGCATGTCCGGGGTCAGAATGACGGCGCCGGCCTGGCTGGTTTCCAGCTGTGAGCGGTAGCGCGCGTGGCTGAGGAAGCTGATGTCGTCAGGACCGGCCGACTGCAGCGGCGCGAGCCGCTGCACCTGTTGCGTAGGCGAGCCCTTGAGCTCTCCGCCAAGGCTGTTGACAATGAATCCCAGGCTCAGCGCCACAACAGTCGGTTCCCTCCGGGATCACTTGGCCGCGTTGAGCGCCTTGATGACCTTGTCGGTGATGTCGTGTTTGGGGTTGACGTAAACCGCCTCCTGGAAGATCACATCGTACTTCTCGGATTCGGCCACTTGCTTGACGGCACGGTTGGCGCGCTCGACCACCACCTGCTGCTCTTCGTTCTTGCGTGCGTTGAGGTCTTCCTGGAACTCGCGGCGCTTGCGCTGAAAATCACGGTCCTGTTCGACCAGTTGTTTCTGTCGGGCATTGCGCTGGCTTTCCGACAAAGTCGGCGCTTCACGTTCGAGCTTTTCGGAAGCGGCTTTCAGGGTGTTGCCGGCATCCACCAGTTCTTTTTCACGCTTGGAAAACTCCTGCTCCAGCTTGGCCTGGGCCTGCTTGGCCGAGGCCGCTTCGCGGAAGATCCGCTCGGTGTTGACAAAGCCCATCTTGAAATCCTGGGCCTGTGCCAGAGATGCGCTGCAGGAAATGGTGCCGGCCATCAGCGCCAGCAAAGCCTGGGAAAGACGGGTATTCATTAGAAGGAGGTTCCGATCTGAAATTGGAGTTTCTGGATTTTATCTTCAGGCCGGGCGTTGATCGGGATACCATAAGAAAAGCGCAATGGCCCCATCGGAGAGATCCAGCTCAGACCGACGCCGTAAGAAGAACGTAATTTGTTCAAGTCGATGTTCTGGCTGTCCGGAAACGCGTAGCCCGCATCCACGAAACCGAACATGCGCAAGGTTTTGTCATTGCCCGCACCGGGAAAAGGTCCCACAAGTTCGAGGTTGAAAACCACTTTTTTGGCACCGCCCAAATAAACAGTGTTCGTTCCGTTGGTGCTTAACTCGCCCAGAGTGGATTGTTGATAGCCCCTGACACTGCCAAGACCGCCTACGTAGTAATTTTTGAAAATTGGATAGCTATTGCCATTGAGACCCTTGCCATAGCCAAGATCGGAATTGAACGCAACGGTCCATTTCTTGCTCAATGGAAGATATTGCTGGAATTGGTAGTTGGCACGTGCATAACGAGAGTCGCCAGCAACGCTCCAGTCGGCAAAGACACGCTGGTAACTGCCCATGGTGGGCACCAAAGCACTGTCGCGACGGTCTCGGGCCCAACCCAGAGTCAAAGGCAACGCTGTTGCAGTACCCAAGTACGGTCGGTACACATCCGGAAGATAGGTCCCTTCCTTGACCTGGGTTTGTTCCGCATTGGCTCCCACATAAACCGTGTCGTACTCGGTCACTGGCACGCCAAAACGCATCCCGACACCCGAGTTGACGATGCTGTAGGAATTGAGGTCCCCGTAGTACGGCCGCGTCGTGCGGGTGAACACATCGATCGTGCGGGAGATACCGCCTTCCGTGAAATATGGGTCGGTGGTGCTGAGCACGATGTTGCGGTTGTACTTGCTGGTGTTGACCTGCAAGGCCAGGTAGTTGCCAGAGCCAAACGCATTTTCCTGAGTGATGCCGAAGGTCAGCGCCACCTTCTCGTAGGACGAGAAGCCTGCGCCCAGGGTAATGCTGCCTGTGGGCTTTTCCGTCACGGACACCAGCAGGTCTACCTGATCGGGAGAGCCCGGAACTTCCTGGGTTTCCAGATTGACTTCGGTGAAAAAGCCCAGGCGGTTGACCCGGTCGCGAGAGAGCTTGATCTTCTCGCCGTCGTACCAGGACGCTTCGAGTTGGCGGAGTTCGCGGCGAATCACTTCGTCGCGGGTGCGGTTGTTGCCGGCCACCTGGATGCGGCGCACATAGGCACGACGCGAAGGCTCGGCCTGCAGCACCATCACCACCCGGTTGTTGCTGCGGTCGATTTCCGGCCTCGGCTCGACACGGGCAAAGGCGAAGCCGAACTTGCCAAAGTGATCCGTGAACGCTTTCGTCGTTTCCGCCACGGTCTCGGCGTTGTAAGGCTGACCGGGCTGGATTTTCACCAGCGCCTTGAACTCGTCGTCTTTCTCAAGGTAATTGCCTTCCAGACGCACGGCGGACACCACAAAACGCTCACCCTCGGTGATGTTGATGGTGATCGACATTTCCTGCTTGTCGGGCGACATGGACACCTGGGTCGAATCAATCCGGAACTCCAGAAAGCCGCGCGAGAGGTAATACGAACGCAGGCTCTCGAGGTCGCCGTTGAGTTTGGTCCGGGAATAACGGTCGGACTTGGTGTACCAGCTCATCCAGCCACCGGTGTCGAGATTGAACTGGTCGCGCAGTGTGTTTTCGGAAAAAGCCTTGTTCCCGATGATCTGGATCTGCTTGATCTTGGCGGGTGCGCCTTCGGTGATGCTGAAAGAGAGGTTTACCCGGTTGCGCTCCACAGGCGTAGCGGTGGTTACCACTTCTGCACCATAAAGGCTGCGGCCGATGTACTGACGCTTGAGTTCCTGCTCGGCCTTGTCGGCGAGCGCCTTGTCATAAGGGCGACCTTCGCTCAGACCCACTTCTTTCAAAGCCTTGAGCAGCACATCCTTGTCAAATTCCTTGAGACCGATGAATTCCAGGCCAGCCACCGTCGGCCGCTCTTCCACCACCACCACCAACACATCGCCCTGGGTTTCCAGACGCACATCCTTGAACAGGCCCAGTGCAAACAAGGCGCGAATCGCTGCAGCACCTTTGTCGTCGGTATAGGTTTCACCCACCCGCACGGGCATGGAGGCAAAAACGGTACCAGGCTCCACCCGTTGCAGGCCCTCTACGCGGATGTCGCGCACAGTGAACGGGTCCACGGCCCAAGCGGGCAACACAAGGGCCAGAGAACCCAGCAAGCCCATGGCAAGCGGTCGCAGCAAAACAGAAGGAGTCAAGGTCATGGGCGTCGGAATCCATCAGGGAAACACACTGCAGCGTCTCGGTCATGGGCCAGGCGCGGGCCCACATTCCTGCCCTGCAGGGGCAGCAGGAATAATACCTTACGAGTCATCGGCCAAAGCCACCCGTTTCAGGCAGCAAGCCTGTGCACCATCGCCTGGGCACGGCGTCGGGCTTCATGGTCGATGTCCAGCAAATCCGCCAGTGCCTGCGGCACCGCTGGAGAAAACCCGTCGAGCGTGGCGGCATTGACCGCATGGATCTGGTCAAACCGGATCTCGCCATCCAGAAATGCCTGCACGGCCACCTCGTTGGCGGCATTGAGCACAGCACAGGAGCCCGGTGTGGCTCGCAGGGTCTCAAAACCCAGCATCAGTCCAGGATAGCGCTGAGGGTGCCCATGGGTATGAATGGACTCAAAGGTCATGGCCTGCAATTGACCAAAATCCAGGCTGGAGGCGCCAGAAAGCATGCGCTCGGGCCAGCTCAGACCGTATGCAATCGGCACCCGCATGTCCGGCGTACCCAGCTGGGCCACCACCGAGGCGTCCTTGTACTGGACCATCGAATGGATGATGCTCTGCGGATGGATCACGACATCGAGCTGATCCACGGCCACTCCGAACAGGTATTTGGCCTCGATCACCTCGAGCACCTTGTTCATCATGGTGGCGGAATCGACAGAGATCTTTCTGCCCATGGACCAGTTGGGATGGGCGCAAGCCTGCGCTGGCGTCACATCGCGCAGGCTGTCCGGATCGCGCTGACGGAAAGGCCCGCCCGAAGCGGTCAGGATGATCTTGTCGATCCGCGCCTGCCAGGTGCCAGGGTCTTCCGGCAAGGACTGGAAGATGGCCGAGTGCTCGCTGTCGATGGGCAGCAAGGTTGCACCACCTTGCCTCACAGCAGACAGGAACACCTCCCCCCCCACCACCAGCGCTTCCTTGTTGGCCAGCAACAGGCGCTTGCCTGCACGCGCTGCTGCCAGACACGGCGACAAACCTGCAGCGCCCACGATGGCAGCCATCACGGCATCCACTTCCGATGTACTGGAGACTTCATCCAGCGCTTGAGGACCCGCCAGCACTTGCGTGCCCAACCCATGAGCCTTCAGTTTTTCCTGCAGTGTGCGCGCGTGCTCGGGCTGAACCATCACCGCAAAGCGGGGACGAAAACGGACGCATTGCTCGAACAGCAGATCGACCTGTCGCGATGCGCTCAGGGCGAACACTTCAAAACGCTCCGGATGCCGCGCCATCACATCCAATGTGCTGGTCCCGATCGACCCCGTGGAACCCAGAACCGTGACCCGCATCGGGCCTTGCACTTCACTCATGCCTGCCACTCCAGCCAGCTGTAGAGCATCATGGCCAGCGGCAAGGTCGGCAGCAAGGCATCCACCCTGTCCAGAACGCCACCATGACCGGGAAGAAGGCCGGAACTGTCCTTGACACCGGCACTGCGCTTGATCAGCGACTCGACCAGATCACCCACCACACTCATTGCAGTCAGAAAGGCCCAAGCCGGCAAGGCGAGCCACCAGCCTCGCTCCCACAGGCGCGTGTGGAGGCTGGACTCGAGAGCAGGATGGTACCGATCCCAAAGCAGCCAGAGTGCGGCCATCAGCAACACACCCACAAAGCCTCCCAGCGCACCCTCCCAGGTCTTGCCCGGACTGATCGAGGGCGCCAGCTTGAAGCGAAAAACACGCCCCCCCCAGGCGCGACCTGCAAAATAAGCCAGCACGTCGGCAGCCCACACCAGCACCAGCACCGACAGCAGGAAATTGACACCAATGCGGTGGGCCTGGATCAACGCCAGCCAGGCGACGGCGAGAAAACCCAAGCCCGCCAGCCAGCGCAAATGAGAAGGCAAGCGCCCCCATCCCGCAACACCCACACGGAGCATGCCCACGCCCAGCAGCACCCAGGCCGCGCCACTCACCAGCCACAGGGCTGAAGGCACACGCCGGTCCCAGCCGCCATCCACCAGCATCACGGACAGCAGAAAAAACAGCACAGCCCCCACCACCGACTCCACATGGGAGCGTCCATTGAGCCGCCCCCACTCCCAGGCGCCGGCGCTGATCATCAAGAGACTGAGTCCCATGAAATATTGCACATTGGTGTTCAGCAGCGCCGGCAGCAGCACTGCCAGAAGCACCAAAGCCGTGATCACGCGTTGTTTGAGCATGCTGCCTCCAGCAAAAAAGGCCGCTGCAGGCGGCCTTGTTGTTGTGTTCAATGGCTGATCGAGAACCCTCAGGCTCAGACGGCCATGATGTCCTGTTCCTTGGCTGCCACCAGCTGATCGATTTCGGCGATGCGCTTGTCGGTCATCTTCTGGACATCGGCTTCGGTTCGCTTCTGATCGTCTTCGGTCGCTTCCTTGTCCTTGACCAGTTTCTTGACGGCTTCGTTGGCGTCGCGGCGCAGGTTGCGCACAGCCACCTTGGCATGTTCACCTTCAGCCTTGACCAGCTTGGTCATCTCCTTGCGACGCTCTTCGCTCATGGGCGGCATCGGCACACGGATCAGGTCGCCCATGGAGGCCGGGTTCAGGCCCAAATCGCTCTCGCGGATGGCTTTTTCGATCTTGGCGCCCATGCCTTTTTCCCAAGGCTGCACGCTGATGGTGCGCGAGTCGAGCAGGGCCACGTTGGCCACCTGCGACAGCGGCACCATGGAGCCGTAATACTCCACCTGCACGGCATCGAGCAGGGCCGGGTTGGCACGGCCGGTGCGGATCTTGGACAGATTGTTCTTGAACGCGGCGATGGACTGCTCCATCTTGCCTTCGGTATTTTTCTTGATGTCTGCAATCGTCATGCTTCTCTCCGGTATCGGGCGATTCAAACGTGCACCAGTGTGCCTTCGTCTTCGCCCATCACAACGCGCTTGAGCGCACCATTCTTGAAGATGGAAAAGACCTTGATCGGCAGTTTCTGGTCACGGCACAGCGCGAATGCGGTGGCGTCCATGATGCCCAGGTTCTGGCTCATGGCCTCGTCAAAGCTGAGCTGGCTGTAGCGCGTGGCCTGGGGGTCTTTTTTGGGGTCTGCGGTATAGACGCCATCGACCTTGGTGGCCTTGAGCACCATCTCGGCGCCGATTTCGGCGCCGCGCAACGCAGCGGCCGTGTCGGTGGTGAAGAACGGGTTGCCGGTGCCAGCAGCAAACACCACCACTTTGCCTTCTTCGAGGTACTGCAGGGCCTTGGGACGCACATAGGGTTCGACCACCTGGTCGATGCCGATGGCAGACATCACGCGCGCGGTCAGGCCGATCTTGTTCATGGCATCGGCCAGGGCCAGCGAGTTCATCACCGTCGCCAGCATGCCCATGTAATCGGCCGTGGCACGGTCCATGCCAACGGCACCACCGGCCACGCCACGGAAGATGTTGCCACCACCGATCACCACCGCCACCTCGACACCCAGACGGGTGACTTCGGCGATCTCTTCCACCATGCGTTCGATGGTGGCACGGTTGATGCCAAACTGGTCATCGCCCATGAGGGCCTCACCGGACAACTTGAGCAAAATGCGCTTGTGGGCCGGTTTGGCTGGGGTCATGGGCAATTCTCCTGGGCGGGGTTGGATGGCGGTCAGTTTAATGCGTCGGTTTGACGAATGATCAGGCAGCGCCTTTGGCAGCGGCCACCTGGGCAGCCACTTCGGCGGCAAAGTCGTCGACTTTCTTCTCGATGCCCTCGCCCACCACGTACAGCGTGAACGCCTTGACGGTGGTGTTGGCGGCCTTGAGCATCTGCTCGACCGTCTGCTTGTCGTTCTTCACGAAGGGTTGGTTGAACAGCGAGACTTCCTTGAGGTACTTCTGCACCGAACCTTCGATCATCTTGGCAGCGATGTCGGCGGGCTTACCGGATTCGGCAGCCTTGGCGGTGGCCACGGCACGCTCTTTCTCGATCAGCTCGGCGGGCACGTCGGCACTGGTCAGGGCCACGGGCTTCATGGCGGCCACGTGCATGGCCACATCCTTGGCAGCCTGCTCTTCACCGTCGAACTCGACCAGCACGCCGATGCGGGTGCCGTGCAGGTAGGAAGCGGTCTTGCCACCGGTCACGCGCTTGAAGCGGCGGAAGCTCATGTTTTCGCCAATCTTGCCAATCAGGCCCTTGCGCACTTCTTCCAGGGTAGGGCCAAAGCCGTCCTGGCTGTAAGCCAACGCACCCAGGGCCTCAATGTCGGCCGGGTTGTGCTGGGCCACCAGCTTGGCAGCAGCCTGGGCCAGGGCCAGGAAGCTGTCGTTCTTGGTCACGAAATCGGTTTCGCAGTTGACTTCGATCATGGCGCCGGTCGTGCCTTCCACGAAGCTGGCGACCACGCCTTCAGCGGTTACGCGGGAAGCGGCCTTGCCGGCCTTGGTGCCCAGCTTGACGCGCAGGATTTCTTCGGCTTTGGCCAGATCGCCGTCGGCTTCGGTCAGGGCTTTTTTGCACTCCATCATGGGGGCATCGGTCTTGGCGCGCAGTTCGGCGACCATGCTTGCGGTAATAGCTGCCATTTGAAATTCTCCGTCTACAAATTCAAAAATCAGGTTGAAAAAAAGGGGCCACAAAAGCCCCTTTCATTGAGTCTGCGGGGCTCAGGCGGACACTTCGACGAATTCGTCTTCGCCTTCGGCAGCCACAGCCTTGGCCACGTCGGCCACGGCGTTGGCACGGCCTTCCAGGATCGCGTCAGCGATGCCACGGGCGTACAGGGCCACGGCCTTGGCGGAGTCGTCGTTGCCGGGGATCACATAGTCGATGCCTTCGGGCGAGTGGTTGGAGTCCACCACACCGATCAGCGGAATGCCCAGCTTCTTGGCTTCGGCAATGGCGATCTTGTGGTAGCCGACGTCGATCACGAAGATGGCGTCCGGCAGGGTGTTCATGTCCTGGATGCCGCCGATGTCTTTTTCAAGCTTCTCGATCTCGCGCTTGAACATCAGCTGTTCTTTTTTGCTCAGGCTGTCCAGACCGGCTTCCTGCTGGGCCTTCATGTCCTTGAGGCGCTTGATGGAGGTCTTGACGGTCTTGAAGTTGGTCAGCATGCCACCCAGCCAACGCTGGTCAACGTAAGGCATGCCGGCGCGCTGGGCCTCGGCAGCCAGCAGCTCGCGGGACTGGCGCTTGGTGCCGACCATCAGGATGGTGCCGCGGTTGGCAGCCAGTTGTTTGGCGAACTTGGTCGCTTCCTGGAACATCGGCAGCGACTTTTCCAGGTTGATGATGTGGATCTTGTTGCGATGGCCGAAAATGAAGGGGGCCATCTTGGGGTTCCAGAAGCGGGTTTGGTGACCGAAATGGACACCGGCTTCCAGCATTTCACGCATGGTGACGGACATGGTATTGCTCCAAAGGTTAGGTCTGAAATCCTGTCCGACAATCGCCCTCTGTGGCGAAGGCGACACCTTGTGGGGACAGGTTTGCGAATACTTCACGGGAAGATCCCGCAAAGCCTTAGGATTATAGCACCCGGGATTTCCCTGACCGACACCACCTGCTCAGCACCATGACCCAGCCTGATCTGCATGCCACACGCCAAGCCATCCTGAACGGCTCCACCAACTCCGCAGAGCAGGCCAAACGCAGCCTGTCCATTGCCCGAAGCTCTGCCTGTGAGCATGTCTTCATGCAGCTGACCCCGGACAGCCTGACCCAAACCGCCAGCATACCGGGCATCGCCCGGCGCCCGCTGGCCGGCCTGAGCGTGTCGGTCAAGGACCTGTTTGACGTGCAGGGACAGGTCACCGCGTCCGGCTCGGTGGTGCTCGCCGACGCACCGACTGCCCAACGAGACAGCCCGGCAGTGGCCCGGCTGCGCGCTGCCGGTGCCGGTCTGATCGGTCGCACCAACATGGTGGAATTCGCTTTTTCAGGTGTGGGCAACAACCCGCACCACGGCACACCCAGCGCCTGGGACGGGCGGCACGACCGCGCCCTCGGTCAGCCTGGCGGCCATGTCCCTGGGGGGTCCAGTTCTGGCGCTGCGGTGTCGGTGGCCACCGGCGCGGCTTTCATTGGCCTGGGCTCGGACACCGGCGGCTCCATCCGTGTGCCCGCTGCCCTCAATGGCATCGTGGGTTTCAAGAACACCGCCCGCACCACGCCGACCCAGGGCGCATTGCCTCTTTCGCCGACCCTCGACACCGTATGCGCCATGACACGCAGCGTGCGCGACGCCATCCTCGCCCACGAAATCCTGTCCGCCACGCAGGTGCCAATCGGCCACCGCCGGTTGAGGGATTACCGGCTGGGCGTCTGCAAGCGCTACTTTCAGGACGGCATGGAGGCCGCGGTGGCCCGCGCCTTCGAACGCAGTCTGCAAACCCTGTCTGCTGCTGGCGCCCGCATCACCGAGATCGACCTGCCCGCCATGGACGAACTGGCGGGCCTGAACGCCACTGGCGGCTTCAGCCCGGCCGAGAGCTACGCCTGGCACCGTGAACTGATCGCGCGGGACGGTGCACGCTACGATCCTCGCGTGCTGGCCCGCATCCAACGTGGCGCCAACATGAAAGCCAGCGAATACATGGACCTGCTGCAAGGTCGCGCCAACTGGATCCGGCGCATGAACCAGGCCCTGACAGGCCTGGACGCCATGCTCTCGCCCACCGTGCCCATCACTGCCCCCTTGCGTGCCAGCGTGGCCCCGGGCGCCGAACGCGACGAGGAGTTCTTCCGCGTCAACAGCTTGCTGCTGCGCAACCCCAGCGCGATCAACTTTCTGGACGGCTGCGCGATCTCCCTGCCCTGCCACGCGCCGGACGAAATGCCTGTGGGCCTGATGTTCTGGCACGGCGCCATGCACGACCACACCTTGCTGCAACTGGCCTTGCAGGCAGAGGCCGCGCTCGCCTGCCCGACAGTCTGAACATGACAGCCCGCCTGCTGCCCAACACCAGCGCACAGCCAGTCTGGCGACGCAGCGGCATTCGCGCACTGGAATCGCGCCTGCAGAGCCAATCGGCTACGCCCTTGATGGACCTGGCCGGCCTCGCCGCAGCGCGGCTCGCACTGGCTACAGCACCACACGCCCGTCGTATCTGGATCGTGGCGGGCCCCGGCAACAACGGCGGCGATGGGCTGGAGGCCGCCATCCAGCTGCAACACATGGGCCGCACCGTGCAGGTCAACCTGCTGTGCGAGCCGCAGCGCATGCCCACCGATGCCCGTCGCGCCTTTGACCGGGCCACACAGGCAGGCATCGACATTCAGATCGGCTTGCCCAGTTCAGCCCCTGATCTCACCGAGCAGGACCTGTGCATCGATGCCATGTTGGGCATCGGTGCCACACGCCCCCCCGAGGGCGACATGCTGCAGGCCACCCGGCTCATCAATGCGTCTGCAGCCAGCGTGTTGGCCCTCGATATCCCGACCGGACTGGACGCCGACAGCGGCCAGCCACTCGGCCCACCGGAATCGGTGGTCCAGGCCGACCACACCCTGACCCTGCTGGGCCCCAAACCTGGCCTGTTCATGGGCCACGGCCGCGATGCCTGCGGCACCCTCTGGTTGGCCCCGCTGGGATGGGCCGCCGATGCCACAGCCCCTCCTGCGCCAGATGCCGAGCTCAATCCGCTGGCAGCTCCCGCACCACGACGGCATGCCAGCCACAAAGGCTGCCACGGCGATGTGGCAATCATTGGTGGTGAACCGCTCGAGACGCGCGGCATGGGCATGACCGGCGCGGCCGTGCTGGCCGCCCAGGCCGCCTTGAATGCCGGTGCAGGACGCGTGATGCTGTGCCTGCTCGGTCAGGAGACCTTCATCCCCTCGGCCTCCGCCGACCTGATGCGCCGCAACCTGTCGGCACTGGACTTGCCGCACCTGACCGTGGTCGCGGGTTGCGGAGGCGGTCACGCGATTGCCCAAACTCTGGGGCAGATACTGCAACGCAGCGCCCGCCTGGTGCTCGATGCCGATGCCCTCAACGGCGTGGCCAAGGACGCCTGGCTGCAGCGCCTGCTGGCCGATCGATCGGCGCGTCAGCATCCCACTGTACTGACGCCCCACCCCCTGGAAGCCGCACGTCTGCTCGGAATCAGCACCGACGAAGTGCAGTCCGACCGGCTGGAAGCGGCCCATCAACTGGCCCGCCGTTTTGACTGCTGCGTGGTCATCAAGGGATCGGGCACCGTCATTGCCGCGCCCGGACACACGCCGCGGATCAACACGACAGGCAACGGACGGCTGGCCATCGGGGGCACAGGAGATGTGCTGGCTGGCCTGACCGGTGCACGGCTGGCTGCCAGCGGACAAGCCTGGCAGGCCGCCTGCGAGGCGGTCTGGACACACGGCCACATGGCCGATACCTGGCCTGCCGGACTGGCACTGACGGCCAGCCGGTTGGCGGAACACTTGCGCTGAAAGATGACGCGCGGACTCAGCCGCGCCCGGCGAACGGCATTTTGGTGGCCATGACGGTGTGGAACATCACATTGGCCTCCAGCGGCAGGCTGGCCATGTAGACAATGGACTGCCCGACGATGTTCACATCCATCAAAGGCTCCACGGCCACTTCGCCATTGGCTTGCAACACCCCCTTGGCCATGCGCATGGCCATGTCGGTGGCAGCGTTGCCGATGTCAATCTGCCCCACGGCGATGTCGTACTTGCGACCATCGAGCGAGGCCGTCTTGGTCAGCCCCGACACCGCGTGCTTGGTGGCGGTGTAGGCAATCGAATTGGGGCGCGGTGTGGTGGCCGAAATCGAGCCGTTGTTGATGATGCGGCCGCCGCGCGGCGATTGCACCTTCATCACGCGAAAAGCTTCACGGATACACAGGAACATGCCCGTCAGGTTGATGTCCACCACGTTCTGCCACTGCGCCAGTGTCAGCTCTTCCAGCGCAACACCGGGTGCATTCACGCCCGCATTGTTGAACAACAGATCCAGGCGGCCAAAATGGGCGACCACCTTGGCGAACATGGCCTGCACGGACTGCTCATCTGAGACATCACCCGGCACCACCAGATAACGGTCTGCGGCCACACCGCTGGCCTGGGCCACCTCCTGCAGCGGCTCCGGGCGGCGCCCCGCCAGAGCCACACGCCAGCCAGCGGCCAGCAGGGCCAGTGCAGCAGCCTTGCCTACGCCGGAACCCGCACCTGTCACCAAAGCGATGCGTGATGTGTCGGTCATGAAATTTGTCTCCTGATGGTTCGTGAATAAAAGGGGTGCGCGATCATGCGCGAGTTGTCACCCGTCGCGTGTCACCGCCTGGACTTGCGGGCCGATTTGCCTTTGTCCCTTTTTCTGGACGCTGCTTTTTTCACAGAGGCCCGCAGGGCCTGGATGGGAGAACGCTCATGCTCTGCAGGCAAGGACCTGGAAGACGCAGCCGCTCCTTTGGTCTTGCTTTTGCGATCCATCTGGCGCTGACCCGCATCCGCGGTCCCTTTGTCACGCATCGCGCGGGACAACAGCACATCCCCCGGATGGACCAGACGGAAATCGATCTTGCGACCATCCAGATCGACGCGACTGACCTGGATCTGCACACGCGTGCCGATCGCATAACGGATACCGGTCCGCTCACCACGCAACTCCTGGCGGGCTTCGTCGAAGCGGAAGTATTCGGCCCCGAGTTCGGTGATGTGCACCAACCCCTCTACATACAGGCTGTCGAGCGTGACAAACAGACCAAAACCGGTGACCGCTGTCACCACGCCCGAATACTCCTCACCCAGATGCTCGCGCATGTATTTGCACTTGAGCCAAGCCTCCACATCGCGGCTGGCCTCATCGGCTCGGCGTTCGTTGGCGCTGCAATGCAGTCCCGCCGCTTCCCATGCCTGCTGTTCAGCGGCGGTCATGCGGACCTTGGGCAAACGGGCGGCACGCCCTCCTTGCTGCCCCGGCTTGTTTTTCTGCAGTCGCTTGCTGAGCTTGGCGTGGGCCTCACCCGGCGTCGGAAGCGCGGGCAGCTCGTATTTCTGGCCTTCCAGAATCGACTTGATCACACGGTGCACCAGCAAATCCGGGTAGCGCCGGATCGGGCTGGTGAAGTGGGTGTAGGCCTCATAGGCCAAACCAAAGTGACCGCTGTTGATGGGCGTATAGATCGCCTGCTGCATGGAGCGCAGCAGCATGGTGTGGATCTGCTGCGCGTCCGGCCGATCCTTGGTGGCTTCGGCGATCTTCTGGAACTCGGACGTGTGCGGATCGTCGCTCAGCCCCATGCCGATGCCCAGCGCCTTGAGGTAATTGCGCAGGATGTCTTTCTTCTCGGGCGTTGGACCTTCGTGCACCCGGAACAAGCCCGGGTGCTGACCCGGCTGGATGAAGGCGGCGCTGCACACGTTGGCCGCCAGCATGGCCTCTTCGATCAGCTTGTGCGCATCGTTGCGCACACGCGGCACGATCTTCTCGATGCGGCCACTTTCATCACACACGATCTGGGTTTCGGTGGTTTCAAAGTCCACCGCACCGCGCACCTGACGCGAAGCCAGCAAGGCACGGTACACGTCGTGCAGGTGGATCAGGTCCTGCACACGCTCCTTGCGGCGTGTGGCTTCTGGCCCACGCGTATTGGCCAAGATGGCGGCCACCTCGGTGTAGGTAAAGCGCGCATGGCTGTGCATCACTGCCGGATAGAACTGATAAGCATGGACCTCACCCTTGGTCGTGACCAGCATGTCGCACACCATGCACAAGCGATCCACATCGGGGTTGAGCGAACACAGGCCATTGGAGAGTTTCTCCGGCAGCATCGGAATCACGCGCCGTGGAAAGTACACACTGGTGGCACGGTCGTAGGCATCGATGTCGATGGCGCTGCCGGTCTGCACATAGTGACTCACATCGGCAATGGCCACCAACAGGCGCCAGCCCTTGCCGCGCCCGACCTTGGTGGGCAGGCAATACACGGCATCGTCAAAGTCGCGTGCGTCTTCGCCGTCGATGGTCACCAGCGGCACATCGCGCAGGTCCACCCTGCCCTTGCGGTCCTGTGCGCGCACCTTGTCGGGCAAGCCTTTGGCCTGCTCCAGACAGGCATCGGAGAACTCATGCGGCACACTGTATTTGCGCACGGCGATCTCGATCTCCATGCCGGGATCGTCAATCTCACCAAGCACCTCGGTCACACGCCCCACAGGCTGGCCATACAGCGCCGGCGGCTCGGTGAGTTCCACCACCACCACCTGCCCAGGCTTGGCCGAGCCGGTGGCCCCCTTGGGAATCAGTACATCCTGGCCATAGCGTTTGTCCTCTGGCGCCACCAGCCAGATACCGCTTTCCTGCAGCAGACGACCGATGATGGGCTGCTCAGGTCGCTCGAGGATCTCAACCACGCGCCCTTCAGGGCGGCCTTTGCGGTCAAACCGCACCACGCGGACCTTGACGCGGTCCTTGTGCAGCACGGCACGCATTTCATTGGCAGGCAGGTAAATGTCCGGCTCACTGTCATCACGCACCAGAAAGCCGTGGCCATCGCGATGGCCCTGAACCTGTCCTTCGATTTCTTCCAGCATCCCGCTGGTTGGAGTCACTTTTTTGATATACAATCCTTAGCTTCCTGAGATGCCCAGGTGGCGGAATTGGTAGACGCACTAGTTTCAGGTACTAGCGCTGCGAGGCGTGGAGGTTCGAGTCCTCTCCTGGGCACCAATCTTATCCAAATAAGATGATCACAAAAGCCGATGAAAACCGTTCATCGGCTTTTTTGTTTTAGGCGCAACTTTTATTGAGCGAGGCCAAGAAGCCTTCCATTCTTCTTGTACAATGCGTAGTTCCTGAGATGCCCAGGTGGCGGAATTGGTAGACGCACTAGTTTCAGGTACTAGCGCTGCGAGGCGTGGAGGTTCGAGTCCTCTCCTGGGCACCAAAAATACAAAAAGCCGATGCAAACGCATCGGCTTTTTTCATAAAAAAAGATGTCCGATCCAGTCGGACATGACAGCAGACATCATCCTCGGATCATGCCCCGAGGATCCCAGACCCTTCAGACAGGCACAGCCACCAAATCGTGGCCTTCCACACCCACGATACGGGCGCGCGTGAATTCACCCACTTTGAGTGTTTTGCTGACTTTTTCTGGCGGCAACAGACGAACGGTGCCATCGATCTCGGGCGCGTCCGCGTAGCTGCGCCCCATCCCACCCCGGCGTCCCATGGCCGGCGCCGAATCCACCAGCACCTGCATGCTGGACCCGACACGCTTGTGCAGGCGTGCGATAGACACCTCTTCGGCCACCGCCATGAATCGCGAACGGCGCTCTTCGCGCAGGGCTTCAGGCAACATGCCCGGCAGCTCATTCGCTTGCGCCCCTTTGACCGGGCTGTAAGCAAAGCAACCGGCACGGTCTATTTCGGCTTCTCGCAGAAAGCCCAGAAGGTGCTCAAACTCTTCGTCTGTCTCGCCTGGAAATCCGGCAATGAAGGTGCTTCGGATCACCAGTTCCGGGCAAATCTCTCGCCAGCGCTGGATGCGCTCCAGATTCTTTTCCCCGCTCGCCGGCCGTTTCATGCGTTTAAGCACATCAGGATGGCTGTGCTGGAAAGGCACATCCAGGTACGGCAGCACGAGCCCCTCGGCCATCAACGGGATGATGTCGTCTACGCTCGGATACGGGTAGACGTAGTGCAGACGCACCCAGGCGCCGTGGGCTCGGGCCATCTCGCCCAGGGCCTGGACCAGCTCCAGCATGCGGGTCTTGATCGGCTTGCCGTCCCAGAATCCGGTGCGGTACTTGACATCCACGCCATAAGCCGAGGTGTCCTGACTGATCACCAGCAACTCCTTGACGCCGCCTTCGAACAAGGCCTTGGCTTCCTTGAGCACATCACCGATCGGTCGGGACACCAGATCACCGCGCATGGACGGGATGATGCAAAAGGTACAGCGGTGGTTGCAGCCTTCGCTGATTTTCAAATAAGCGTAGTGCTTGGGCGTGAGTTTGAGCCCCGCCTCGCCAAAGGCGCCTGGCACCAGGTCCAGAAACGGATCGTGCGGTTTGGGCAAGTGGGTGTGCACCGCATCCATCACTTCCTGCGTAGCATGGGGACCGGTCACGGCCAGCACACTGGGGTGGGTCTCCAGTACCAGGTTGGCACCACTGTCACCGGTTTTGGCGCCCAGGCAACCCGTGACGATCACCTTGCCGTTCTCGGCCAGGGCTTCGGCAATCGTGTCCAGGCTCTCCTTGACCGCATCGTCAATGAAGCCACAGGTATTGACGATCACCAGATCGGCGCCCTGAAAGGTTTTGGAGGTCTGATAACCCTCGGCACTCAGTTGGGTGAGGATGAGCTCGGAATCGGTCAGCGCCTTGGGGCAGCCCAGGCTGACAAAACCCACTTTGGGGGTTTCGGTGGCATTGGTGGTCTCGGTCATGCCCCGATTGTCCCCGGAAACAGCCCGGGATCGCTGCGCTCAGGTCTTCAGACCGAAGACGCCCAGCATCTGCTCCGTGTTTTTCTGCATCTGTTCCTGCATCTGGCCCATCACGTTGGCCGACGGGGTGAACAGCCCGCCAAGCAGCTGGGACTGCCACTGCTGCATGAACTGCCCCCAGGCCTCGGGGGTCAGGGGCTTGGCCTGCTCGCCCAGACGAATCTGCCAATCGGCCAGCAGCTGCAACTGCTTCTCCAGAAAAGGCCCCATGTAACCCTGCATGGCATGACCGTAAAAGCGGATCAGGTTGGCCAGCAAGGCCTCGCTGAACATCGGGACCCCCGCAGCTTCTTCTTCCAGAATGATCTGCAACAGGATGGAACGGGTCAGGTCCTCGCCCGTCTTGGCGTCCCGAACGAGTACCGGTTCATGCTGCATGACCAGCCGCTTGATTTCTGCCAGCGTCACATAAGAAGAGGTGACGGTGTCGTAAAGACGCCGGTTGGGGTATTTCTTGATGACCCGCGCTGGCGCGGCAGAGGTGGCGGACGAAGACACGGATAAGGACTCCACAGACAGGCCTGATGTTGCAGCGCAGCAGATTCTAGGCCCATTGATGTACCCCCTGCGGGCAGGTCTTTCCCTAGCCTTTGACGGGTCCATGGCGCAGATTCCTCCGGCTTATTTGCGCACGACCGTCAGACCGCCCCCATTCCCTGCGAAAATAGCGGGATGTTCACCGGAATCATCACCGGCGTGGGGCGAATCGTCGCCCTTCACGACCTGGGTAGCTCTTTACAGCACGGCAAGCGCCTGACCATCGAGGCGCCAGCCGGCTACCTCGACGACGTGGGCTTGGGCGACAGCATCGCCCTCAATGGCGCCTGCATGACCGTCACCTCCTTCGACCCGGCCTTGCGCCAGTTCACGATCGACATCTCGGCCGAATCGCTGGACAAGACCTGCGGGCTGGATCAGCCGGGGCCTGTCAACCTCGAAAAAGCCTTACGCGCACACGACCGTCTGGGCGGGCATATCGTGTCGGGCCATGTCGATGGCGTGGGAAGCGTGAGCCGCTTCGAACAGATCGGCGAGAGCTGGGAGTTGTGCGTGCTGGCGCCACCGGCCCTGGCCAAATACCTTGCTTACAAAGGCTCGATCACCATCAACGGTGTGAGCCTCACGGTCAACCGGGTCATCGATCTGGCCGAAGGCAGCGAGGTCAGCATCAACCTGATCCCGCACACCGTGCAGAACACCGCGCTCGGCAGCCTCAAAGCAGGCAGCCGTGTGAACCTCGAAATCGACACCGTGGCCCGCTATGTGGAGCGCATGCTCGGCGCCGGCCTCAACCTGAAAGACAAGGCATGACCGCTTCCCTGCAACCCGTGGCCATTTCGCCGGTCGAGGACATCGTTGCCGAGATGAAGGCCGGCCGCATGGTCATCCTCGTCGACGAGGAAGACCGCGAAAACGAAGGCGACCTGGTGCTGGCCTCGGACCACGTCACGCCCGAAGCCATCAACTTCATGGCCCGCTTTGGCCGTGGCCTGATCTGCCTGACCCTCACCCGCGAGCGCTGCGAATTCCTCAAGCTGCCGCCCATGGCCGCGCGCAACGGCACGGTTTACAGCACCGCCTTCACTGTCTCCATTGAAGCGGCTGAAGGCGTGACCACCGGCATCTCGGCCGCCGACCGCGCCCGCACGGTGCAGGTGGCCGTGGACAAGAACAGCCAGCCGACCGATCTGGTGCAGCCTGGCCACATCTTCCCGCTGCAGGCGGTGGACGGCGGCGTGCTCATGCGCGCCGGCCACACCGAAGCCGGCTGCGACCTGGCCGCCATGGCCGGCTGCTCGCCGTCCTCGGTGATCTGCGAGATCATGAAGGACGACGGCACCATGGCCCGCCTGCCGGACCTGCAGCTGTTTGCCGCCGAGCATGGTCTGAAGATCGGCACCATTGCCGACCTGATCGAGTACCGCAGCCGCAACGAGTCGCTGGTCGAGCGCATCGGCAGCCGCGAGATCCGGACCGCCCACGGCGACTTCACCGCGCACGCCTTCCGCGACAAGCCCAGCCAGTCGGTGCACCTGGCCCTGGTCAAGGGCCAGTGGGAAACGGATGCCGAAGTGCCGGTGCGTGTGCACGAGCCGCTGTCGGTGCTCGATGCGCTGGAGCTCAACCGTTCTATGCACTCCTGGAGTCTGGACACCAGCCTGCACTACCTGAACCAGCAGGGCCA